>NZ_VOZA01000001.1:0-207504 GCF_013420015.1 Acinetobacter sp. YH12039
ATTTTGCATGTGACTTGTTCCACTTTAGATATTTGTTTAAGATGAGATGTAACTCATTGAAATGTGTCATCATATTCGTCGTCAGAAAACAAGTATTATGCCATTATTTCAATGAGTTATCTTTTTTTGTCGTGTACAAAGAAGAAGAGCAAAAAATTTCGTTGTTCCAAGATGAAGAATCAGATCGCGTGGAATGGATTATCACGGTCTATGTCTATATGGAACCTGATTATGAAGATATCGTTGATTTAGAGCAGTGGTTTATTAAAATTGCGGAACAACATTCGGGCGAATATGATGGCTGGGGTTGTATGGCTTATATCTATGAAGATGATGATCTGGAAGAAGATGAAGCACAATTGAGCTAAGTCTCACTATTGCATCTTTAGCAACAAGAACCCAGTCTTTCAACTGGGTTTTTTATTATTTAAATTTTAGAGAAATTGTGTAAAATTTTGATTTTTCAATATTTTTATAAAAAAATCAATATGAATGCAGCTCACAAAACATAACACGGCATTGCGTTAAAGTGATGGGATCAATCTGTAGGATTCGCTATAGTATTGAACAGTAATACACCTTTCTCATACGTCGTAACACTGTTTCGCTTAGATCGTTTCAGTGTGATAAAAATGGACGATAAAGCGAGGGTGAATGCATGTGGATGATTCAGTGAAAACAATGACAAAAGGACATCATCATGAGTAATACTGTTCGATTACATCGTGTTTTTAGTGCACCTGTAGAGCGAGTTTATCGTGCCTTTGTGGAGCCAGATGCTTTGGTGAAATGGATGGCACCGCATGGATTTACCGCCCATGTGGAACATTCGGATGTGCGTGTAGGTGGCTCGTACCGCATGTCGTTTCAAAATTTTTCAACCGGAACCACACACGCTTTTCATGGTGATTATCATGAAGTCGTGCCGAATCATTTACTGCGCTATACAGACCAATTTGATATGCCAGAGTTAGCCGGTGAAATCGAGGTCACTGTTGAGTTTAAAGCGGTATCAGTAGGAACCGAAGTGACGATTGTACAGGCAGGGTTGCCGAGCGTTATTCCACCTGATGCCTGTTATTTGGGTTGGCAGGAGTCTTTACAGTTGCTGGCTTTTTTTAGTGAATCCAGCGATGCCCGATGAATAATTTGAAGAATGATCGAAAAACTGTAAATAGATGATGGAGGGCTTAATGACCGTACATATTAAACGTATTTATGATGAGATAAGCCCAGATGACGGTAAACGCATATTGGTCGATCGCTTGTGGCCGCGTGGTATCAGTAAAGTGAGCGCAGAGCTAGATTTGTGGCCGAAGGCATTGACGCCATCGACAGATTTACGTCGTTGGTATCATCAAGACGAGGCAATGGCTTCTCGTTGGGACGAGTTTAAACAGCGCTATTTGCAAGAAATACAGCCGCATCAAGCCGAGTTAGAACAACTGCGCGCATGGGAAAAAGAGGAGCCGCTGACCTTACTCACAGCGGCCAAACATATGGATAAAAATCATGCGCATATCTTAAAAGCGTTGATATTAAACACCTCATTAGAGATCTAAAATTTAAACCGATTAGTGCTGTGGCGTTGTGTTATTTAAATCGTCATAACTTCACTAAACCATACGATATTTATGGTTTTTAAGTTTATGAAATACATAAAAATGTTATATTAAGTTTTTATGGATTTTTGCGTCCATCTTTTTTGAGGTCTTTTATGTCTTTACCCAATTGTCCCCAATGTAATTCTGAATATACCTATAATGATGGTGACTTACTGATTTGTCCTGAATGCTCACACGAATGGCGTGAAGGCGAAAGCGCTGCTGATGAGCAGGTGCTGATTAAAGATGCCAATGGCAATGTATTGACCGATGGTGACACGGTTACTGTGGTGAAAGACCTTAAAATTAAAGGTTCATCTTCAGTGGTGAAAGTTGGTACCAAAGTTAAAAATATTCGTCTTTTAGTCGATGCAACAGATGGTCATGACATTGATTGTAAAATTGATGGTATCGGGGCAATGAAGCTCAAATCTGAATACGTGAAAAAAGTTTAAGTTTCGTTTTTGTTCGCTCCAAAGCAAATTTCAATCATCCTAAGCGAAGGCCACACTTGGCTTAGGATGTCTACTTAAACATGAAATAGATAACTAATTCGCTATAGATTTTACTTTTCAGCCTGCATAATAGAAGCATTACAGGTTTGAAATGTCTTTACTATGCCGCATATTCATTTGGAATATTCCAATAACCTTGAGCTGGAGGCTCGTCCTTTACTTAAATCGCTAAACAAGGCCTTATTTGAATCGGGTCATGTCAGTGCCATCAATGATATTAAGAGCCGTGCTGTCGCTCAGCAAGATTTTGTTGTGGGTTTGGATGAACACGCCCAACATGCGTATATGCATGCCAAAGTTTCATTATTGACGGGTCGAACGATCGAAGTGCAAAAGCAAATTTCATTGTTGTTATTGGACGTGTTGAAACAACATGTCACAGCTTCAGCAGTAGAAGTGCAACTTTGTGTTGAAATTTTAGAAATGAATAAAGCGACCTATTCGAAGCAGATCGTCAGTCCTTAAGGCCTTTATTCATGCGTTGAGTAATGCGCCTCTATTCACAAATACAGCATGATGAAAGAATGATGAAATCCGACTTCGGTCGGATTCTTTTTTATTGGAATTATTTATTGAAAATCATTTTCTTAGTGATTAAATTTTAAGCCTTTACACTGATCAAAAAAGACATTGAAAAATGTGACCGAGTTCATTTATATTCTGTAGATCAGGTTGAATTTCCAACAACAAATCCTGATCGAATAATAGAGAAAACAATGAAAATGAAGGGGTAACATATGTCGGGATGGTACGAGATCAGTCATTCTAATGATCAGCAGTTTCGTTTTGTATTAAAAGCAGGGAACGGTGAAATCATTTTAACGAGTGAATTATATAAAGCGAAAGCATCAGCCCAAAACGGGATTGAGTCTGTACAAAAGAACAGTGCAGATGACAGCCGTTTTGAACGACTGACGGCCAAAAATGGCAAACCATATTTTAATTTGAAAGCGGCAAACCATCAAATTATTGGGACCAGCCAATTTTATGCCAGTGAGCAATCACGCGATAAAGGCATTGAATCAGTTAAAACCAATGGTGCAAGTACCCAAATTAAAGATCTAACTGCTTAAATTTGAAACAACCTGATCGAGACAGTCAAAGCGGGATGAACAAAACGTGAAGGCTTGTCAAAATCACAAGATCAAAAGCAATATGGTTCTCAAATAAGCGTTGTTGGGTTGGACGCTCAACCCAGATCAGGCTTATTTGACGGTACAAGGAAGTACCACAACTTCACTGGCTAGAGTGGTGAACGATGAATAAGCAGAATCATATTTGGAATTATGGGCTCATTACGATCTTGATCATCGTCGTGGGTTGGATGATTGCATCTCCGTATTGGGTGCTGTATCAAATACGTCAAGCCTATGAGCACAATCAACCTGAAAAAATTGCTCAATATATCGATTTTGCGGCAGTCAAATCGAGTCTAAAACCACAAGTTGAAGACCTCATTCAACAGAAAACTGGGCTACAGCATTTACCCGAATTTGCCCAGTCTTGGGGTGGGCAGCTCAGCACAGTCCTCAGTGCAACGCTAGTCGACAGTCTGGTCAATCCAACCAGTATCATGCTGCTTTTACAAGGCAAAGCATTAAAAGAGTCGATCCAACTACCAGAAATAACCAAACTGACCAATCCGAGCATGATTAGCCCAGGGATTGAACTATTCACGCATGCTGAAAATAAGGTCGCAGAACAACCTTATGCGTCAACACTATCCAAAAATGACGAAACTGCAACCGCTGTTGCTTTAAAGCAAAGCCAGCCACTTGAACCCAAAGCCAGCTATAGCGCTTGGAATCGATTTGATCTGTATGTGCCGCTCCAAGGCCTAAGCGAAGAAAAATATACCGTATTTAGTATGCAACGCCGCGGTTGGAGCTGGAAGATCGTTGCAATTCAACTTCCAAACGCCGCCCAGAACAATGCTTCATAAAAAATAAAATAAATAGGTGCCAGAGATGCAAGATAAAATCAAAATAGTTGGTGACCAACAGGCCGCTGACGAAATTCTGCAATTTTTAGCCAATTGGGATGAGGTCATCTGCCAATTGAAAATTGAAAATATTGCTGAATCCTGCGCAGCAGATGTGTACTTTTTTGATGCCAGTTGTGAAATGCGTGGCTTAATGGCATATCAAAAAATGTGGGAATTTTATCGGGAGTATTTTCGTGAAGGCTTAAAGGTATTTAGGCGGGAATTGGTCATCCATGCAGATCCTGATATTGCCTTTCTGCACTGTTATTCCAAAATTGATGATCAGAGCGGGATACCGACGTCGGGGATCTCGTGGTGTCGTAATACCATTGGGATGAAAAAAACGCAGTCTCAATGGAAGATCGTTCATCAACATATTTCTGTTCCAGTGGATATTGTGACTCATCAAAGTAAAGTGATTACCTTTTAATTCCTCTCGAAACGCAGTATGAAAACAGAGCTATAAAGCTCTGTTTTTTTCTTTGCAAATCATTACATGAAATGCGTATGCAGCCCTAAAACTTCAGCCTAAATTAAAAAATAATGACCATCGTTCAGGATAAGAAAATGGATCATAAAAATAATAAATTAGCGCAAGAATTTGAATCATCACCATCAGGTCAAAAGCAAGGCTTGCAAGACCTGAACGCATCGAAGCAAATGCCCCCTGCAGATTTACATAAAGTGATTCGAATCACAGCAGGGTTTATCATCGGCAGTTTGCTGATTGCCGCCTTATATCTTGGCAAAGATATTTTTATTCCATTGGCACTCGCAATTTTATTGGCTTTTTTAGTTGATCCTTTGGTGATGAAACTACGCGGTTGGGGACTTCCGCAGATGCCATCTATATTTATTGTGGTCGGTTTGGCTTTGGCGATTTTATCCGGCGCGGCCTCTTATTTGGGTTATCAACTGGGGCAATTAAGCCAAGAATTACCGCAATATCAGGGCACGATTCAAAAGAAAATGGATTCTATTCGTCAATTTGCACGCGGCCCGAGTGTTTGGGATGGCGCAAAAACCACCATAGATACCGTTGAAAATTCGATAGATGATGTGGTGCCAGAAGAGAAAAATCCTAAAGTGCAACAAGTGAAAGTGGTGGGGCAACAACAAACCACGGCTGAAGCGGTCATGGCTTGGAGCGAGCGGGTGCTCAATCCCTTGGCAACTGCGGGTATTGTTTTTTTGTTTGTGATTCTGATTTTGGTCAATCGGAAAGATTTGCATGATCGTTTCCTTAAGCTGCTGGGCGGTAATTTAAATATTGGAACTGACGCACTAGATGAAGCGGCCAATCGTATCGGTAAATATTTACGTATGCAGCTGATGGTGAATGTGACCTACGGTATTCCGATGGCTTTGGGACTTTGGTTTATTGGGGTGCCGGCAGCAATTATGTGGGGAATGGTGGCGATTGTGATGCGCTTTGTTCCCTATGTCGGCCCGATGATTTCTGCGATTTTCCCCATTGCACTGGCTTTTGCGGTAGATCCCACATGGAATATGGTGCTGTGGACAGTCGGCTTAATCCTGCTCTTAGAGTTGGTCAGTAATAATATTATTGAGCCTTGGTTGTATGGGGAAAGTACTGGACTTTCAACTTTAGCCATTATCATCGCAGCCATGTTTTGGACGGCGGTGTGGGGGCCAATTGGTTTAATTTTATCGACGCCTTTAACCGCGTGTTTATTGGTGCTTTCAAGCTATGTACCATCCTTAGGTTTTATTAAAACCCTGATCGGTAGTACACCTGCATTGGAGCCGCATGAGCGCTTTTATCAGCGATTGGTCGCTGATGATGTGCAAGATGCCATGGATGTAGCACAGACTTTTATTGCTGAAAAGTTACCGAAAGATGCCACGGATGAAATCAAGGCACGTCGGGTCAATGCGTTTTATGCTAAAGTGGCGATTCCAGCCATACGGATTTTTTCGAGCGGACACAACACCGAGGCCAGTGCAGAGCATCGACTACGCTTACATCAAGGCTTAAAACTGTTTAATCATAGTTTTCAACGGGCATATCCAGTGGCACAGCAGGATCAGAAAGCAGCGGTGTTATGTATCGGCGCACGTTGGGAAATTGATGTTCAAGTATCGGCTATGTTGGCGCATGGGCTAAGTTTAAGCGGTATTCCGGCTCAGGCATTTAGCGACGTATTGATTCAAAATCAGCATCAAAGTATGGATGATATCCAAGAGGATATTCAGATCGTATGTATTTCGATTTTCCATACAGTACCAGAAGCTCAAATTCGCCTTTTAAGCCATGTTTTTAAGGCACAGTTTCCAGATATAAAACTGATTTTTGCACTGTGGAGCTGTGATGAGATATCCCAATTAGATGCGATCAAAGAAAATTTCACCGTCGATGCAGTGGTCAATAATATGAATGACTTGTTATTAACCATTGAAGCTTTTCAATTGAAGCATGGTGAATCTTGGTTGGATGAGCCTGATCCTAGCGTTGAAGCGCAGCGCTTAAAAGCATTAGAAGAACTGAATGTTTTGGATGAGCGGAATTTACCGATCTATGAACAATATATTGAAGAAGCTCGACAAGCCTTCGATGTGAAATATGCGCAAATTTCTTGGGTCAAGCAAGATTGGGTTTATACCCCAGGTAGCCCTTTGGCTGAGGCTACCGAGCAACCGATGCAGGTGCGCCAGTCGAAGCAAGACTCGATCTGTAGCCATTTGGTGTATCAAAATGAACGATTGATAATTGAAGACCTACAACGTGACCCACGCTTTGCGCATTTACCTGAATTGATGCATAACCGCATTCGCTTTTATGCAGGCGTTGCACTTAGAGACCGTAATGGGGTGGCGTTGGGAAGTTTCTGTGTTTTAGATCGGCAGCCGAATCAAATGACCGATGATGATATGAGTCTGTTAAAAGGCCTTGCGGCAGATTTGATGAATACGCTCAGTGATGAAAATGTGAAGCGAAAAAAATGTGAGGAGATACAGCAACTAAATGATTCGTCTTCATAATTTCAAATGATGCAGCAGATCTTTTTAGGCTGGAGTTTCAGTGAAAAGCATTTTAAGATAGTTCTAATATAATTATTTTGAGCCAAAGACATGAACAAAAATAATGTCATCTGGCAACTTCTATTGGGCTATGTTGTTGCATTGGGTTGTAGTGTGAGCTTTGCTCAAATTCAAGGAAACTATTTTTCACATAAAGATTGGGAAATCGCTTGTGATAATACGGGGACTTGTCGCGTTGCAGGTTATCAAGCGGAGGGCAATCAGCCCGCTATTTCTGTGTTATTACAACGTGCTGCGGGAGCTCAAGCGCAAGTCAGCGCACGAGTGAAACTCGATCCTGAAACCTTCAATGCGGCAAATCAACCACTTCAACTTTACATTTTAGGTAAAAATCAGGGAACTGTGCAGCTTGATGCCAAAACTGCGGAAGGTCAGTTAAGTGCAGCTCAAACTCAAAAACTGATTCAAGCCTTACAAGCCAACCAACCAATTGTGTGGAAAGGCAACAACAAAACATGGTTATTGTCGGTGCAGGGCGCTAGTGCAGTTTTACTCCGTATGGATGATTTTCAAAAGCGCATAGGGACAAATTCGGCATTATTGCGTAAAGCCAATAGTAGTTCGGCCAATGTACTCAAACCGAAAAGTATTCCGAAAGTGAATATTCAAAATTACAGTAAGGGCTTACAAACACGGTATGCCGTCAATGCGCCCACAGCCAAACAATTGTTTGGATTGATAAAGAAGAAAACGACAGTAGAAGATTGTCCTCAACTCTTTGATGCAAATTTCTTAGAGGATGATCGGGTCGTGGTGTTTCCAATCAATGGGAAAAATGCCTTGGTCGAAGTGCCATGTTGGCGTGGGGCATATAACAGTGGTAATGGCTATTGGCTGATGGATCGAAATTTAAAGCAAATCAAACAATCCGTGACCTTTTCCGGAAGTGGTTTTAGCGAAGGGCAGATTTTCTCCAATCAACGTGGACGAGGCATTGGCGACTGTCATAGTACGGGGGAGTGGTCATGGAATGGTCAGCGTTTTATCCAAACCTATATGGCAAAAACCACACAGTGCAAAGGATTTGCTGGTGGTGCGTGGGAAATTCCAACCTTGGTCTATCGCGTTCAACTCGACTCTTAATTTGAAAAAGCCCTGATATTCAGGGCTTTAAATGATGCAGCGTTTTATTCTATCGGGTTTAAATAAATAACCGAGTACTTTAAAAACGTTTTGGAATTTTCTGTCCTCCGACAACTGGTGATTCAGCGATTTTCAACACACCAAATAGCCATGTTTCGGCATGATGAACAGCCGTTTTGAGCTCATCACCTAAGGCTAAACGCCCTGCAATAAAACTCGCCAATGAACAGCCCGAACCATGATATTCCCCATCCAGTCGTGGACAACGGGTTTCAGAGACTAATTCACCCTGAACGTACAACGAGTTTTGGATATAGTCAGGCGTATTTTCATGCCCACCTTTTACTAATACCGCTTGAGCACCCATCGCAAAAAGTTGCGCAGTTGCTTTAGAAATATCCTCTTCACCTGTGAGCGCACGTAATTCTACGGTATTGGGTGTAAGCACAGTGGCAAGTGGAATCAGTTCTGCAAAGGCTTTGACCAAAGTTGCTTGATCGCCCAAAGAACCACCACTATTGGCAACTAAAACGGGGTCGAGAACATAATGATATTCGGGATGTTCACGTAAAAACTCAGCGAGAGCCGCGATATTTTCAGTCGTTCCTAACATTCCTGATTTTACACAGCGAATAGGGAGGTCACCGACGACGGCATGTGCTTGAGCCAGCAATAACTCACGAGAGGTCGCTTCAAACGAATACACTTGTTGTGAGTTTTGAACGGTTAATGCTGTACACGCAATGGCAGCATGTGCGCCACTTTGACCAATGGCTTCAATGTCCGCTTGCAGTCCTGCACCACCTGAAGGGTCAAGACCTGAAAAGCACAGTACAGTAGGGCGCACAATGATGTCCTTATTACACAAAATTTGCGATAGTATAGGCAACTTTGAGCGAACACTCGATAGTATTTTTGCAGAAGTGAATGGATAAGGTACAAGCTGTGATTAAGAATATATTGATCGATCTCGATGGAACATTAACAGATCCAAAAGTTGGCATTACTACTTCAGCACGCTATGGACTGGCGAAAATTGGACATCCCATTTCGGATGAGACCAATATCGATTGGATCATTGGGCCACCTTTGAAAGCCTCTTTGGCCAAAATCCTCAATGTCGATGTGCATAATGTACTTGCAGATCAGGCTTTACTAGGCTATCGCGAGCGCTTTGCAGTGACTGGCTTATTTGAAAATAAAGTCTATCCTGCCGTTGCCGACACTCTAGCAACTTTACAACAGCAAGGCTTTCACTTGTACGTCGCTACAGCAAAGCCGACGGTCTATGCCCGCCAAATTTTAGAACATTTTGATTTGGCACAATATTTTACTGTGATCTATGGCAGTGAACTGAACGGTGAGCGCACCAACAAAGGCGATTTAATTGAATACATTTTGCAGCAAGAACAGTTGGATGCGAAGGAATGTGTGATGGTGGGAGACCGTGAGTACGATATTTTAGGCGCACGCCGTAATGCAGTGCAGAGTATTGCTGTGAGCTATGGTTATGGTAGTGCAGAAGAAATTCAAACGGCTGCACCGGCACTGGTGATTGATCGTTTTAACGATTTGATTTCGAGTATTGAGCAATTGCAGCAGCAGAAAGTGTCGTAGTTGCACCTAATCAAGAGAATGATGCTGATTATTTAAAGATAATCAGCAAAATCAGAAAAATCAGCCCACAGAAAAACCATTTGAGCAAAGGTGACTCATCATTTTTGATGGTTTCTGCTTCGAGTGCGATGCCATGTTTATCGTAGACAAATACAAAATGTGCATTTGCGCTTAGAGCCATTTCTTGAATGGCTTGTAGCTCGAGTGCGCTGACTTCTTCACTTAAGCGTTCTTTTAGCTGAATAAAAATAACCGGCTGTCCAAACTCATACCACTTGAAGTGGATCTGTTGTATGAGTTGGTTGAAGCACTGTTCTGCAACATGATAGTTTCGGACAAAACTTCCACGTTCTATAAAAGCTAAAGGGCAGTTTTGTTCAGCTACAATTTGATGATCACGCGTTAAAACTTGCATTTGATCATAATGAATCTGTACCCAAACTGCGTCAGGAAAAGACGCTAATTTTTCTTTTAACATCACTTTTAGATTTCATTATTTTTTTAATTACTAGCAGTATGTCATTAAAATTTAGAGAAAAATATAGCTGAGATATAAAAAACACATCGATCTATCGAGTTTTTATCTTAAAACGTCTTTCGCAGTTTTGTCACTTTGAATTTTTAACTTCTACAATTGAAATATCTAAATCTTAAGTGTGTTTTTAAAGCCATTATCCTTTTTCTAGAAAACTGTTTCTCATCTGATTTATGTAATCGATCTTGTAACTGTTTCAGGCTTTTGAAAAAATTCAGACAGAAAACAATAAAGCTGAATGCTATGTCCAAATCATTTTTATTCCCTAGCCAGTGGCTCAAACCTTTGCACCCACGTGATCCACATGAGCATCATCGTGTCGCGACCTCTTTAGAATTGCTTTTTGACTTGATCTTTGTCGTGGCGATCGCAACAGCAGGGCAGCAACTGCATCATGCCATTGTTGAAAATCATTTAGCTCAGGGTTTAACGCTGTATGGCATGGTGTTTTTTGCCTTGTGGTGGGCGTGGATGAACTTTAGTTGGTTTGCTTCGGCGTATGATAATGATGATGCGCTCTATCGAATCTTAACTTTCGTACAGATCATTGGTTCTTTGGTCATTGCTGCAGGTATTCCAAGCGCTTTTCAAAAGCAGGATTTTGACGTAATTGTGATTGGTTATGCCATTATGCGTCTGGGCTTAGTTACAGCAGTGGTTTCGCGTTGCAAAGCATGATCTGTCCCGTCGGAAAACAGCATTACGCTATGCTTTTGGCATCATACTGGTGCAAGTGGGGTGGCTGTTCTTTCATTTTTCACCGCTGCATTTCACAGTTTATCTTTTCATTTTGCTCGCAATTGCTGAACTGTCTATCCCAGTTTTTGCAGAAGCTGCAAGCCGTACACCTTGGCATGCGCATCATATTGCAGAGCGATATTCACTGCTTACCATTATCGTTTTAGGCGAATCTATTGTCGGATGCTCGATTGCCATAACCGATGCATTAACAAATCAGCGTTTTAGTACTGAACTGATTTTTCTGATGGTGGGCGGTCTGATGATGATGTTCACCATGTGATGGTCTTATTTTGATACCAGTATTGCAGAGCGTTTAAATAGCCGAAAAATGGCATTTACTTGGGGTTATGGACATTTCTTTGTCTTTATTAGTATCGCGGCGATTGGTGCAGGTTTAGCTGCCGCAGTTGATGTGGTTTCGCATGAGGCGCTGATTAGTTCTGAGAAAGAAAGCTACTTTGTGGCGATCAGCCTCGTGATTTATACGACAAGTTTATATTTACTTCATGAATTGCATCATCAAAGTGGTTTTAGAAAACTTTTATATCCTTTAACCGTGGTGATTGTTTTATGTATTCCGTTGTTTATTACTCCTGCGGGTTATGCAATATTTGCGATGGCAGTGGTATATGCATTGAGATTGATGTTTACAAAATGCTATTTGGCAAGATAAGTTAATGATATGATATTCATCAATAATTCGTTATATTGCTGATGAAAATAACGTCCAAGAATCATCAAATAAAGATAAAACATAGAGGATTATATGAAAGGGCAAATACTCGATTTTTCTGTTCAAAATAATACAGGCATCATCAGCGGAGATGATCAGAATCGTTATCAATTTTCTGGAAGCGATTGGAAAGGACAAACTGTTCCTGCTCGTGGACAATTTGTTGATTTTGAGACAAGTGGAATGGGTTACGCAACCGATATTTACTTAGTCGCTGTGCCGAATGCTTTAGGCACGCAATACGGTCAAAAGAGTCGTATTGTTGCTGCACTCTTAGCATTCTTCCTTGGTGGATTTGGTATACATAAATTCTATTTGGGTCGTATTGGATGGGGGATTGTGTATCTGCTATTCTGTTGGACCTTTATTCCATCCATTGTTGCTTTTATTGAATTTATTATTTATCTATGCACTTCAGATGAAGATTTTGCGCGTAAATATGGCTAAAGTTTTTTGTTAAAAGATAAGGCGCATTGTGCGCCTTATTTTATTGTTGCAGATCTCTAGCGGGTTGACCCCATTGGTTGTTCTCGGCTTTGGTGTCTGTAGCCCACCATATAATCAGTGGAATGATTCCAATGATTGTGAGCATTAAAAGTTGCCACCAACCTGAACGTCCTGTGTCATGTAGTCGACGTGCGCCAACAGCTAAGCTAGGAATGAGTAAAACGATATTGGTAATATTTTCTAGCCAAGGTTCACTGCCAATAACGAAATCGCAAACAGAGGCAAGTATAATGACCAATATACAAAATAGCCAAAAGAACCAGAACTCTTTACGTCGAGCACGTCCTTCAAATTCAGCAAACTTTTTCAGTGGTTTGAATGACCACGCGAAAAAGTCATAGTTTTCCTCTTCTTCACTGTAGTTTGTTCGCGTATTCGTGGAAAAACTTTGTTGGCGTAATGCAATATAGACTTGAATTGCTTGCCCACTTTCATCCAAAGCAAAATCAACCTGTTCTCCACGTGTAGGTGGTCTTTGACCTCGCCATTCATGACCAGCAAATTGATAGTGTTTTCCATCTTCAGCACTAATCACCCCAGTATTAGTTTGAATCGAAAAATCTAGTATTTGTCCTTTCATATTTTTCCTGAGTTAATGTGCTGTAGATAGGGTGGCTACATAAATAGTAGCCACGATTTTTTATTTATTTGGCAGGTTGTCCCCATTGGTTTACTTCAGGTTTGGTTTCTGTTGCAAGCCAAATTAGAACCAGAATTGGTCCAACGAGCGGAATCATTTGTATTAACCAATACCAACCAGATTTATTAATATCATGTAAACGACGTACTGCAACAGAAAGGGACGGAATAACCATTGCTAAGATGAAAATACCTGTGAATATTCCTCTGGTTCTAAGCACTGAATCGACAATCAGAGTAATAATCATTGCGATAAGATAGACCAAAACAAAAAACCAATATTCTTTACGGCGTGCACGTCCAGTAAAGTTGGCATAATTTTTTAGACATTTGACAAACCAATCAATCATGTTGAATTTTGATTCAGCTTGGTCTTGGTTTGAAATTTTATCGAGGTGCTGTGAAATTTGTTGAATAGGATTACTGCTGCCAAGTGCATTGAATACTTGAACCGCTTGACCTTCGGGACTGATATCGAAATCTACATGATCGCCACGTTTAGGTGAGTTTTGGCCACGCCATTCTGCACCTGTAAACTCATAACGGTTTTGATCATCTCCACTGATGATGCCTGAATTGGTTTGTACTGAATAATCTAATATCTGACCTTTCATTCTGTCCTCTTTTATTATGTGATTTTTATTAATTAATGTATTTTTATACCGTTTTATATTAGCAGAATATGAATTAAATTAAATGCATAGATTTGCTTGGGTGAATGAAATTCTTCATAAAAAAAGCGGAACACTTGGTTCCGCTTTTGATATTTCGCTGAAAAATTTATTACCAGCTTAACGCTCCACCAGTTTGGTAGTCAGTTACGCGAGTTTCAAAGAAGTTCTTCTCTTTACGTAAGTCCATCATTTCTGACATCCACTGGAATGGGTTATTCACGCCAGCAAATTGTTCAGGTAAACCTAATTGGCTCAAACGACGGTTACAGATGAATTTCAAGTATTCTTCCATCATGCCTGCATTCATACCCAATACACCGCGTGGCATAGTGTCACGTGCATATTCGATTTCAAGCATTGTACCTTCAAGAATCATTTGAATGATTTCTTCTTGGAACTCAGCAGTCCATAGGTGAGGGTTCTCGATCTTGATTTGGTTGATCATGTCGATACCAAAGTTCAAGTGCATAGATTCATCACGTAAGATGTATTGGAATTGCTCAGCAACACCATTCATCTTGTTACGACGACCCATAGACAAGATTTGGCTGAAACCACAGTAGAAGAAGATACCTTCAAGGACGCAGTAGAACGCGATCAAGTTGCGAAGCAAGATTTGGTCGTTTTCAGGTGTACCTGTTTTGAACGTAGGATCACTTAAAGATTGTGTATATTTCAGACCCCAAGCTGCTTTACGAGCCACTGAAGGAATTTCACGGTACATGTTGAAGACTTCGCCTTCGTCCATACCTAAAGATTCGATACAGTATTGGTAAGCGTGCGTGTGAATCGCTTCTTCAAATGATTGACGTAAGATGTACTGACGGCATTCAGGGTTTGTGATGTGACGGTAGATTGCAAGAACCAAGTTATTTGCAACCAATGAATCCGCAGTCGAGAAGAAACCTAAAGAACGCATAACAATGGTACGCTCATCTTCGGTCAAGCCATTTTCAGACTTCCAAAGTGCGATGTCATGGTTCATGTTCACTTCTTGCGGCATCCAGTGGTTTGCACAACCGTCTAGATATTTTTGCCAAGCCCATTCGTATTTGAACGGTACAAGTTGGTTTAAGTCAGCGCGGCAGTTGATCATCGCTTTATCGTCAACTTGAACACGCTGAGCACCCATTTCTAACTCTTCTAAGCCAGGTGCAACGTCTAGATTTTCTAGAGCGTTAGATGCTCTTGCCAACGGATCGGTTGGATCTGTTGGTCGATTTGTACTGGTTCGAGCGGGTTGTGCAGCTGCCAAATTCGGCGATGAGTGCTGTGCATTAGATACCACTTGCGAATCAGTCGTTTTTTGCGGTTCGACGGGCGCAGGCTGGTGAGCTTGTGCAGCTTGTTTCGGTTCATCATCTTCGAAATCGTCCCAACTTAGGATAGACATAACAGTTCTCTCTTCGTTGCTTTATATCTTTTATAGACATCCAGCGTCGCTGAGATGTCCTACTATACGCTCAATTTGTGTAAGCAAAATTAAGTTTTGTCGATCACTGCTCTAAAAGTGTTCGGTAGAGCAAATATCCCCACTACTTATTTTGATTACGCGATTTATATGCCTTGAACCAGAAATAGGCGATCGGGACATAAAAAGTCAAAATAAAGGAAACCACCAAGGCAATTAACCCTAACTGATAGTTATGCGTCATATGTGGCATGGTGGATTCCTTTATTTATTTTTAATTTTTTAATCCCCCTAAATCCCCCTTTTGCAATGGGGGGACTTGCATCCCGCCATTTGCTTCGAGGAATCTCCCTCCTTTATTAAAGGAGGGTTGGGGAGGATTTAAAACCTGTCAGATTACTGACAAGCTTCACAATCAGGGTTGTCAATTGAACATGCCATTGGCACTGGAGCTGCTTGACTAAAACCTTCTTCTTCAGCAGCAACTTCAGCTTTAGGTTCTTCTTTCGCAACAGCAGTTACAGGTGCTGCAACTGTAGCAGGCTTAACCGCGTTCAATGCACCAGTATTAATGGTTGATTTCTCAGCAGAAGTCGCACCCAATGCACGTAGGTAGTAAGTGGTTTTTAGACCACGTAACCATGCCATTTTGTAAGTCATATCAAGTTTCTTACCGTTTGCACCAGAGATGTAAAGGTTAAGAGACTGAGCTTGGTCGATCCATTTTTGACGACGTGATGCAGCATCAACAATCCAACGTGGCTCAACTTCGAACGCAGTCGCGAAGATTGCTTTAAGCTCTTCAGGAATACGTGCGATTTTTTGAACCGAACCTTCGAAGTGTTTCAGGTCGTTCACCATTACAGAATCCCAAAGACCGCGATCTTTTAACGCACGCACTAGGTACGGGTTGATCACTGTGAATTCACCAGAAAGGTTAGATTTCACATACAAGTTTTGGAAAGTTGGTTCGATTGACTGTGATACGCCACAAATGTTCGAAATGGTTGCAGTCGGTGCAATCGCCATCACGTTTGAGTTACGCATACCGTCTTTTTGAACTTTAGTACGTAAAGTATCCCAGTCCAAACGTGTCGTACGGTCAACTTCGAACATACGGTCAGGACGTGCTTTTTGTACGATATCTAAAGAGTCAATTGGCAAGATACCTTGATCCCAAAGTGAACCTTTAAATGTCTCGTAAGTACCACGTTCAAGTGCCAAGTCGCTAGATGTTTGAATCGCGTAGTAAGAAATCACTTCCATAGATTCATCAGCGAACTCAACCGCAGCATCAGAACCATAAGCCAATTTCATTTCGTATAAAGCATCTTGGAAGCCCATGATACCCATACCCACTGGACGGTGTTTCAAGTTCGAGTTACGAGCTTGAGGAACAGCGTAGTAGTTGATGTCAATCACGTTGTCGAGCATACGAACAGCAGTTTTAACTGTACGAGCAAGCTTTTCACGATCTAACACACCGCCTTGAACGTGTTGTACAAGGTTGATTGAACCTAAGTTACATACTGCGATTTCATCTTCGTTAGTGTTCAGCGTAATTTCTGTACACAAGTTAGAAGAGTGAACTACACCAACGTGTTGTTGTGGTGAACGTAAGTTACATACGTCTTTGAATGTGATCCAAGGGTGACCAGTTTCAAACAACATAGACAACATTTTGCGCCATAAGTCTTTCGCACGGACTTTCTTATGTAGCATGTTGGTTTCTTTCGCAATGCCTTCGTAGTAAGCATAGCGTTCAGCAAATTCTGCACCTGTTAGGTCATGCAAATCAGGTGTTTCAGATGGTGTGAACAGTGTCCATTCAGCATCTTCGAATACACGTTGCATAAACAAGTCAGGAACCCAGTTCGCTGTGTTCATGTCATGGGTACGACGACGGTCATCACCCGTGTTCTTACGAAGCTCTAGGAATTCTTCGATGTCCAGGTGCCAAGTTTCAAGGTATGCACATACTGCACCTTTACGTTTACCACCTTGGTTGACTGCAACGGCAGTATCGTTGGCAACTTTAAGGAACGGTACAACACCTTGTGACTTACCATTCGTACCTTTGATATACGAGTTAAGCGCACGAACAGGCGTCCAGTCATTACCTAAACCACCCGCCCATTTAGACAACATTGCGTTATCACGCATTGCGCCATAAATGTTGTAAAGGTCATCTGAAATCGTTGTTAAGTAACAGCTAGATAACTGTGGACGTAAAGTACCAGAGTTAAATAGAGTCGGCGTAGACGCCATGTAATCGAAGCTAGACAATAAGTTGTAGAATTCGATCGCACGTTCTTCACGGTTGTCTTCGTTCAATGAAAGACCCATTGAAACACGCATGAAGAATAATTGTGGTAATTCGAAACGTACGCCATCTGAGTGGATGAAGTAACGGTCAAATAAGGTTTGTAGACCTAAATAAGTAAATTGGTTTGAGCGTTCTGGTTGAATCGCAGCAGCCAATTTTGCAAGGTCAAAGTTAAGTAGCTCTGGAGAAAGAAGATCAAGCTCGATACCTTTCTTCAAGAAAGTTTCTAAAGCGTCGCCTTCGTTCGTGTCAGTATCTAAACCTAAAAACTCTAAACCTGTAGCAACAAGGTCATTACGCAATAAACGCGCAGTCACGTATGTATAGTTTGGTTCTTGTTCGATACGTGTACGAGTTGCCATCATCATGGTCGTTGAGATGTCTGACTCTTTTACGCCGTTATATAGGTTTTTTACAGTCTCATCGATAATCGCTTGAACATCGATGCCTTCTAAACCTTCAGCTGCTTTGACAATATTTGCCTCAAGCGCGCCAAGATCAAGCGGTTTAAGCTGACCGTTTGAACCCGTCACTTGTAAAGTAGGGTGGTGGTGAGCACCAGTTTGTTTACGAGCTTCAGCACGTTGTTCGCGGTAAATCACGTAAGAGCGAGCAACTTTTTGCTCACCTGTACGCATAAGCGCAAGTTCAACCTGATCCTGAATTTCTTCAATGTGAATGGTACCGCCAGAAGGTAAACGACGGTTAAAGGTATTCAGTACCATCTCAGTTAATTGAGAGATACGGTCATGAATACGACTGGAGTCAGCGCTTTGCTGGCCTTCAACGGCCAAGAACGCTTTACCAATCGCCACAGAGATTTTTTCTGCATCAAAAGGTGCAACGTCACCGGTGCGTTTAATCACCTGAATTTGACCAGGGGTTGAATTCGTTACGCTCATGCTAGCATAGCTCCATTTTTCATCTATTTTTATGTTAGGACCGTTTGAACTGGGCAATTTTTATGCCACAGTGTTTGAGGTTTAAACACAAGACCTAGTGGTTTAAAAATTTATTGAACACAAGATACGGGAAAATTTAGGGTAGATCAATATTGACATTTTACTAAAAGCTTTGAACGTTTCTGGCAGCTATCCATCTCAAAAAATCCCTATTTTTTATCTTTGTTATATATGCCTTATCCGACAAGGGCATAGCATAGCAAAGTCGAAAAAGAGTGCTTATAGATAACATTGTGGATAACTTTAGAAAGCGTAAAAAGTTGTGAATCAACCAGTCAGTTTTTATCCGATGAAAATGTATCCAAATTTATAATTGTTGCTATTGTGAGCAATAGGTCATGGAAATGATCGGTAAATAAAATTGCAGAAATATGGCAGGTTAAAATTTATTACAAAATACGATATTGATGTATCAGTTTCGTGAATGCCATCTTGTTTACAATGTAAACGTGTGTATATTGCAAACTATGTTTAAGCGTATCTATCGGATTTCAAATAGGATACGCCCAATCAAATAAGGGGCAATCAATGAGCCAAGAAGAAAAGTTACCTAAAATTTTAATTGTTGAAGACGATGAGCGTCTTGCTCGTTTAACTCAAGAATACTTAATCCGTAACGGACTTGAAGTTGGGGTAGAACCAGACGGTAACCGTGCAATCCGCCGTATTATCGCTGAACAACCAGACATGGTATTACTTGACGTAATGCTTCCGGGTGCAGATGGTTTAACCATTTGTCGTGAAGTTCGTCCGCATTACCATCAACCAATTTTAATGTTGACTGCACGTACCGAAGACATGGACCAAGTTTTGGGTCTAGAGATGGGTGCAGATGACTACGTTGCAAAACCTGTTCAACCTCGCGTTCTACTTGCGCGTATTCGTGCATTATTACGTCGTACAGACAAAGCACCAGAAGATGAAGTTGCACAGCGCATCGAATTTGATGACCTTGTGATTGATAACGGTGGTCGTTCTGTCACGCTCAATAATGAGTTGGTTGACTTTACTAGTGCGGAATATGACCTTTTATGGTTATTGGCATCTAATGCGGGTCGAATTCTTTCTCGTGAAGATATCTTTGAGCGTCTTCGTGGTATTGAATACGATGGTCAAGACCGTTCAATCGACGTGCGTATTTCACGTATTCGTCCAAAAATTGGCGATGATCCTGAAAACCCGAAACGTATTAAGACCGTACGTAGTAAAGGTTATTTATTCGTAAAAGAAACCAACGGCATTTAATGTAAAATGCCGTCCCTCAGTTTGGCAAAGTAGGACACTTTTTACGTGTTTAAACACAGTATATTTTTGCGCGTCTACGCGGGACTACTGATATTAGTCTTCTTAGTCGCTACATTTGGCTATTTGCTGGTACAGATCATCAACTACCAGCGCGCGCAAGAATATCGTGAATCGCTTACTGACGGTTTGGCTTTCATTATAAGTGAAGGTATTGCACGTCAGCCAAATGAACAACAAAAGTCAGATTGGGTGTCAGATGCATCTGATCTACTTGAGTTGCCTATTTATTATGTAAAAGCTAATCAGGTTGATTTAACCCGAGCGGAAACAAAACGTATAGAAGAGCGTAAAGCTGTAGTGCGTTGGGATGCACAAACTACGGCAGCCTATATTATTATTGGCTTAAAAGATGACCCTGCGCATCTGCTGTATATCAAAGCCGATAATATTTCAGAACGCCAAATGAAGGCGTTGCCTGTCTTTATACTGGATTATTTGGTTTATTACCCAGGTCAAGAAAAACAATATCTTGAAAAAATTCAGCATCATTTTTCATATCCAATTTCAATTCAAAATGTTCAGAGTTTACCTTTAGATTCTGAGCAAATCGGCCGATTACGCTTAGATCACAGCATTATTTTGTATCGTGACAGTGCGACGGAGCGCGGTACAACTATTTCGATCGTATCGCCAATTCCAAGCTCAACTTCAGAAGTCTTGGTTATGGGGCCGGTACCGCTATTCAATTGGATGCCTTTTCAGTTGGCAGCCGGTATTACGCTACTAAGCTTATTTGTCTTGAGCTTGGGTGTTTATGGTCTATTGGTGCCGATGCAACGTAAGCTGCGTGCTGTAAATTATGCGTTAAATAAAATGAAGGGCGGGGACTTATCTGTACGTCTGCCTGTCGAAAGTACCGATGAATTTGGTACCTTGGCATCGAGCTATAACTCAATGTCAGATCATATTGAACGTTTAATTGAAGCACAGCGTGAGTTGATGCGCGCGGTATCGCATGAACTGCGAACACCTGTGGCGCGGATTCGCTTTGGTGTAGAAATGATGGCGGATGAAGACGACTACGACTACCGTCAGCAGCAAGTTGAACAAATCGACAAAGATATCGAAGCTCTCAATACCTTGATTGATGAAATTATGACTTATGCCAAGCTCGAACAGGGCATGCCATCTTTAGAGTTTGAAGATGTCAGCTTGTTTGAAGTTTTAGATCAGGTCTTGATTGAAACCGAAGCCTTAAAGACAGGGAAAACCTTGGAATTGCAAGCACCACCGATTGGGGTGATTGTGGAAACCGAGCGTCGCTATTTACATCGCGTTGTACAAAACTTGGTGGGTAATGCAGTGCGTTATTGTGATGATAAAGTGCTGATCAGTGGTGGTGTGAATGATGAAGGCATGGCCTATATCTGTGTTGAAGATGATGGCCCCGGCATTCCAGAAGAAGATCGTAAGCGTATTTTTGATGCCTTTGCACGCTTAGATGATAGTCGTACCCGTGCTTCAGGGGGCTATGGTTTAGGTTTATCGATTGTTAGCCGTATTGCTTATTGGTTTGGTGGAACAGTTGGTATTGATGGAAGTCCAACATTGGGTGGGGCGC
Organism: Acinetobacter sp. YH12039; assembly: GCF_013420015.1. Lineage (NCBI taxonomy): Bacteria > Pseudomonadati > Pseudomonadota > Gammaproteobacteria > Moraxellales > Moraxellaceae > Acinetobacter > Acinetobacter sp. YH12039. Next base: position 21,261 of record NZ_VOZA01000001.1, read on the forward strand.
GTTTTACCATGACATGGCCTGCGACACGTTTTAAGAAGAATAAGCCGAAGCTAGATGGTAAAGAGCTTAGTGCCAATGAAAGCTAAACAGCCTAAGAAATCTAACTCAGCTGTATTTAGCGAGTGGTACATATAAAAAGCCATTCAATTTGAATGGCTTTTTTACATCAGGTTTTTATTTATTCGGTAATCGTTGCATCAGGTTCAATAATGGGTTTGCCATTTTTCAGAGCAGCAAGGGCATCTGCATTGAAATCGATGAGTAAAGAGTTGTTTTTAGCATCGATAGAATAATTGCTAATGAGTTTTTGGTCGCCGTTTAGAGTCTCAATTTTATATTCATCTACAATATTCATAATCCCGCTAAGGTTGGTGGTTGCAGAAGCTAAATCTTGACGTAATAACTCATAGATATCACGTAAATCAAAAATGGCATTTTGAGCATCAGGGTGCTTATCTAAGTAGTTTTTAATATGGTGAATCACCAATTGCGCAGATAGAAAATAATCAGGTTTATGCGTAAATTCTAAAGTCATTATTGTCTCTCCGTTGTGATTGCTTTTTGTGTTTTAACTACAAATATCACACTCTTTATAGGTCGTGTCAAAGAATTGCAAAAAAGCCACAAGAAGCTAAAAAAATGTCTTTTTACATAGAACCAATACAGCTGGCTTTTCATTTGAAGAAAAGATCAAAAGCAAAAGAAGTGAATAAAGAAACAACAAAGTTGAGGTGGGGGAGTATTTATTTAATAAATGACACAGTTGATAAAAATACGCCAATTTGAACGTGTATGCTGAGAAATGAAGGGTTTGTTGATGAAACTGAACAGTCATAATTTTCTGATAAAATCACATAAATGTAATAATTAATAAAAAAATGCAATCTAATCTAATTAAGCGATTAATCCTAATTTTAAGGGAGTAAACCCAATTTAAATGCTGAAATGATTAAAAAATCATCCTAAAGACGAATACCGATAAGCTAGCAAGAAGCCTCCTCAATCAGGTACAATTGGCGGGATTAATTTTGTGTTTGGTGTATTTGAAGGCCAATACATACATTCTTTGTTAATAAATAGGCCTGCCAGGAGTTATCCCCGCATGAGTGCCATTACTCCATACGATTGGGCAATTATTGCCTTCGTGATCGGCGTTACATTCCTTTGCGTCTTTATGCTGACCGTCCCTTTACTCCTTGGGGGTAAATCATGGGGTCGTGCTAAGCAAGAGCAGTTTGAGTCAGGTGTAGTAGGTGCTGGTGGTGCACGTATTCGCTTGTCTGCGAAATTCTATTTAGTTGCAATTTTCTTCGTCGTGTTTGATATCGAAGCACTTTATCTATATGCATGGTCTACTTCTGTTCGTGAAGCAGGCTGGTTTGGTTTTACTACCGTGGTTATTTTTGTGGTCGATTTATTGATTGCTTTAATTTACGCGGTAAAAGTAGGTGCATTAGATTGGGCGCCTTCTGATAAGCGTAAAGCTGCAGGTAAAGCGTTGAAAATTGGTTCACCAAATATGGACATCGCAGAAATCACACGCTTTAACTCTATTGAAGAGTTGGTTATGGACCCTACAGGTCAAATTCCAGCGCAATCATCTGGTCGTGTGAAATCTAAGTCACCGACTGCATCATCTGACAAGGAGTAAGACGGGATGAAATATACATTAACCCGTGCGAATCCGGATGCTGATCAATATCCACTTCAAGAGCGTCAAATCGTTACCGATCCGCTTGAAGAAGAAGTGAATAAAAATGTGTTCATGACTCGTTTAGAGGATGTTGCACATACAGCAGTAAACTGGGGTCGTAAAAACTCAGTTTGGCCGTTTAACTTTGGTACATCTTGCTGCTACGTAGAGTATGCAACGACTTTAACAGGCGTGCATGACTTGTCACGTTTCGGTGCCGAGGTTATTCGTGCTTCACCACGTCAGGCTGACTTGATGATTGTTGCAGGTACATGCTTCATGAAAATGGCGCCTGTAATTCAACGTTTGTACGAGCAAATGCTTGAGCCTAAATGGGTAATCTCAATGGGCGCATGTGCAAACTCTGGTGGTATGTACGACATTTATTCAGTTGTACAAGGTGTGGATAAAATCATCCCTGTCGATGTGTATATCCCGGGTTGCCCACCACGTCCTGAAGCTTTAATTCAGGCATTGATGTTATTGCAAGACCAGATTCAACTTGAGCGCCGTCCTTTATCGGCCGTGATTGGTGATGATCTTAAGCCAGTGTATAAGCCAAAGATGATGCCAGAACGTGACCGTAAGAACGCACAGCGTATTGCAGTGAAAAACTTACGCTCAATGGATGAAATTAAATAATCACTGCGACGAAATATTGATACACCCGGACTGGGTGTAATTGTCGTTTTGATTGACTGAATTTGTATTAAATAGGAAGCCAAGCCAATGGCTGAAACTGACATTGCTATGCCAGAATCAACTCCAGTTGATTCCCGCCCTGCATTTGCAATTGTAGAAGAGCTCAAAACCAAATTTGGTGAGAACTTCTACGTGCAAACGACTTTTGAAGACTTTCCAACAGTCTGGGTTGAGCGCGCACGTGTACAAGAAGTTTTAATGTTCTTGCGTACGGTGTCACGTCCATACGTGATGCTGTTTGACTTGTCTGCGGTTGATGAGCGTTTACGTACACACCGCGATGGTCTGCCTGCATCTGACTTCACTGTGTTCTATCACTTGTTATCGTTAGAGCGTAACAGTGATATTCGTATCAAGGTTGCATTAGCTGAGAATGATGTAAACATTCCAACGGCAACCAATATTTGGCCGAATGCCAACTGGTACGAACGTGAAGCTTACGACATGTTTGGTATCAACTTCGAAGGGCATCCAATGCTCCGTCGTATCTTGTTGCCAACATATTGGGAAGGTCACCCGTTACGTAAAGAATATTCTGCACGTGCGACCGAATACACGCCTTATCGCCAAAACCAAGCGAAACAGGATTACGAACAAGAACATCTTCGTTTCGTACCTGAAGATTGGGGTATGAAGCGTGGGAACGATGATGAAGACTTCATGTTCCTAAACTTGGGTCCTAACCATCCATCTGCGCACGGTGCCTTCCGTGTGATCTTGCAGTTGGACGGTGAAGAAGTGAAAGACTGTGTTCCTGACATCGGCTATCACCACCGTGGTGTGGAAAAAATGGCTGAGCGTCAAACATGGCACTCATTCATTCCGTATACAGACCGTGTTGACTACTTAGGTGGTTGTGCGCAAAACATGCCTTACGTTCTTGGCGTAGAGCAAATGGCAGGGATTACCGTTCCTGACCGTGCACAATGTATCCGTGTCATGATGTCTGAATTGTTCCGTATCAATAACCACTTGTTGTTCATTGGTACTGCGATTCAGGATGCCGGCGGTATGACCCCTGTATTCTATATGTTCGCTGACCGTCAAAAAATCTATGACGCGATCGAAGCGATCACGGGTTACCGTATGCACCCAGCATGGTTCCGTATCGGTGGTACAGCGCACGACTTGCCAAACAACTGGCAGCACCTCATTCGCGAAATCCTAGATTGGATGCCGAAGCGTATGAACGAGTACTACACTGCGGCACTGAAAAACTCAGTGTTTATCGGTCGTACCCGTAATGTTGCTCAGTATGATGCAAAATCAGCATTGGCTTGGGGTGTAACAGGTACAGGCCTACGTGCTACAGGTATCGACTTCGACGTTCGTAAATATCGTCCGTATAGCGGCTACGAAAACTACGACTTCGATGTGCCTTTAGAGTACGAAGGCGATGCTTATGCACGTGTTCTTGTTCACTTCCGTGAAATTGAAGAATCACTGAAAATCATCAAACAATGTTTAGACAACATGCCTTCTGGTGCATACAAAGCAGACCATCCATTGGCTGTTCCACCACCAAAAGATAAAACTTTACAAGACATCGAAACATTGATTACGCACTTCTTGAGCGTGTCATGGGGTCCTGTAATGCCAGCAGGCGAAAGCTCTGTAATGGCGGAAGTGGTAAAAGGTGCGTCGAACTACTACTTGACTTCAGATAAGTCAACGATGAGTTACCGTACACGTATCCGTACACCAACCTTCACGCACTTACAGCAAATGCCTTCTGTGATTAACGGCAGCTTAATGTCTGACTTAATCATTTATTTAGCGACAATTGACGTCGTAATGGCTGACGTGGATCGCTAAGGGGTAATCGCATTATGATGATTTTGACTGACAAAAAACCACGTGTGAACGTTGAAGGGATTTTAACTGCGGAAGAAATCCACGATATCGAACATCACATTGGTCACTATCCGTACCCACGCGCAGCATGTCTTGATGCGTTGAAGTGTGTACAACGCCGTAATGGCTGGGTAGATGATGCACAGATGAATGCTATTGCGCAATTGCTTAGCATGAGCCTTGCAGACCTAGAAGGTGTTGCTACTTTCTATAACCGTATTTACCGTCAACCAGTTGGTCGCCACGTAATTTTATTATGTGACTCGATTGCTTGCTTCTTGATGGGTGCGGAAACACTTGCTGAAGCATTCCAGCGTGAATTAGGCATTTCATTTGGTCAAACGACTGCAGATGGTCGCTTTACTTTATTGCCAATTTGCTGCCTAGGTAACTGTGACAAAGGTCCGACGTTAATGATTGACGAAGACACTCACGGTCTAGTTGAAGTGACTTCAATTAAACAGTTATTGGAGAAGTATGTATGAATACTGAACCAAAACCAATTTATGGCGACGGTAACCCAGAAACTCACCCATTAACTTGGCGTTTGAGCAAACAGGAACACGTTCGCAGTGCAGATGATTACGAAGCACTTGAAGGTTATGCAGGCTTTAAGAAAGCTGTTGGCATGCAACCGAAAGAAGTGCTTGAAGTGATCAAAGCTGCGACTGTAAAAGGTCGTGGTGGTGCGGGCTTCCCAGCAGGAATCAAATGGTCGCTTATGGCACCAAATGATAACTCAGGTCCTCGTTACCTCATCTGTAATGCCGATGAAATGGAACCAGGTACCTTTAAAGACCGTCTGTTGATGGAAAAACTTCCTCATCAGTTGATCGAAGGGATGTTGATTGCTGCTTATACATTAGAAGCAACACAAGGTTATATCTTCATCCGTGGTGAATACATCGAAGCGGCTCAATACTTAAATGAAGCATTGGACCAAATTCGTGCCAAAGGTTACTTAGGCGAAAACATCCTAGGTACTGGTTGGAACTTTGAGTTACACGTGCATACCGGTGCGGGTCGTTATATCTGTGGTGAAGAAACTGCATTGATTAACTCGCTTGAAGGTCGCCGTGCGAACCCTCGTACTAAACCGCCATTCCCACAAGTTGCAGGTGCTTGGGGTCGTCCTACGATTGTTAACAACGTAGAGACTTACAACAACTTACCCGCAATTATGCTTCATGGTCCTGAATGGTATATCGGTTTATCTGAAGGTAAGTCGAAAGATCCAGGTACTAAAATCTACGGTGCATCAGGTAAAGTGACTTTCCCAGGTCTTTGGGAACTTCCATTTGGTACAACTGCGCGTGAAGTGATTGAAGATCATGCTGGTGGTATGCGTGATGGTTTAAAACTCAAAGCATGGTTACCGGGTGGTGCTTCTACAGACTTCCTTGCTGCTGAACACATTGACCTTCCTATGGATGCTGAAAGCATCATGAAAGCAGGTTCACGTTTAGGTACGTGTTTGCTCATGGTGGTTGATGAAACTCAGTGTATGGTTTCTGCGACACGTAACTTAGAAGAATTCTTTGCGCGTGAATCTTGCGGTTGGTGTACACCATGCCGTGATGGCTTACCTTGGGCGGTTAAAGCGCTTAAAGCCTTGGAAGATGGCACAGGTAAGAAAGAAGATATCGATCACTTACAAGAACTTACTCGTAAGCTTTGGATTGGTAAAACTTTCTGTGCGCATGCTCCAGGTGCGATGGAACCGTTAATGGGCGCACTCAAACATTTCCGTGGCGAATTTGAAGCTAAAGTCGTAAATGCGGCAGCTCAAACTAGCAACGTTGAACAAGCTTAAGGAATTCGACTATGGCTACAATTCATGTCGATGGAAAATCGTATGAAGTCAACGGCTCAGAGAACTTGCTACAAGCATGTCTTAGCCTTGGCATCGACATCCCATACTTTTGTTGGCATCCATCCTTAGGTTCTGTCGGTTCTTGCCGTCAATGTGCTGTGACTCAATACGCGAATCCTGAAGATACTCGCGGTCGTTTAGTTATGTCATGTATGACGCCTGCATCTGACAATACCTACATCTCGATTGAAGATAACGAAGCAAAGAATTTCCGCGCTTCTGTTGTTGAATTCTTGATGACCAACCACCCACACGACTGTCCAGTCTGTGAAGAGGGTGGTCACTGTCATTTACAAGATATGACTGTAATGACTCAGCATGATCGTCGTCGTTACCGCTTCACAAAACGTACGCATTACAACCAAGAGCTAGGCTCTTTCATTTCTCATGAAATGAACCGTTGTATCGCGTGCTACCGTTGTGTGCGTTACTACAAAGATTATGCAGGTGGTACGGACTTTGGTGTGTATGCAAACGCTTCGCGTGTTTACTTTGGTCGTCCAGAATCAGGTACTTTAGAATCTGAATTCTCTGGTAACTTGACTGAAGTTTGCCCAACAGGTGTATTCACAGATAAAACACACTCTGAACGCTATAACCGTAAATGGGACATGCAGTATGCGCCAAGCGTATGCCAAGGCTGTTCGTCAGGTTGTAACATCTCTCCGGGTGAACGTTATGGCGAACTACGTCGTGTAGAAAACCGCTTTAACGGTGACGTGAACCAATACTTCCTTTGCGATAAAGGTCGTTTCGGTACAGGTTATGTGAACCGTGAAGATCGTCCACGTCAACCACAATTCCGCTCTGGTGCAAATGTAACTACAGTTTCTGTAGACCAAGCATTGGATACCGTAATTGAAAATATCCAAGGCAAAAAAGTATTGGGTATCGGTTCACCACGTGCGTCACTTGAATCAAACTTCGCACTTCGCGAACTTGTAGGTCAAGACAACTTCTCAACGGGTATGTCTCAAAAAGAGCAAAAACTTGTTGAACTTGCAGCTTCTATTATGCAAACCGAAGGTGTTTATAACCCTGGTATGCGTGAAATCGAAAGCTACGATGCTGTGTTGATTTTGGGTGAAGATCTGACTCAAACTGCGCCACGTATGGCTCTATCTGTTCGCCAAGCTGCGAAAAATAAAGCTAAAGAAATGGCTGCAGAGCGCCGTACGCAAGAGTGGTTGGCTGAACCTGTACAACGTATTGCTCAAGATGCGAAATCTCCGATTTACATCCTTGCTGCAACTCAAACACGTTTAGCTGATGTTGCAACGGGTGAAGTTGTTGCATCACCTAACGACATTGCACGTTTAGGTTTTGCGGTCGCTGCTGCTGTGAAAGGTGAAGTGATCTTAGGTTTGGATGACGATGCGAAAGCATTTGCACAAACTATTGCGGACACTTTAAAAGCTGCGAAAAAACCATTAATCATCTCTGGTACGAGCTTACAAGACGCATCAATCATGGAAGCTGCTGCACAAGTTGCACAGAACCTTGGTAATGCGGGCTTAACATTGACTGTTCCTGAAGTGAACTCAATGGGCTTAGCGATCTTTGGTGGTCAAAGCTTAGAACAAGCATTCGCACAAGATTACGATATCGTGATCGTGGTGGAAAATGACCTTTATCGTCGCTTACCAGCCGCGCAGGTGAATGCTGCACTTACTGGTAAAGAAGTGATCGTACTTGATCATTCTGAAACTGAAACTGTGAAAAAAGCCAACATCGTACTTTCTGCTGCTTCATTTGCTGAAGGTGACGGTACTGTTGTCTCTCAAGAAGGCCGTGCACAACGTTTCTACCAAGTGTATGACCCAAGCTACTACAAACCTGAACTTGCGATCAAAGAATCTTGGCGCTGGTTACATGCCATTGAAACTGGCGTGAAAGGCAAAGCGATTTCTTGGACACTTCTTGATGATGTTATCGAGTCAGTAGCGAAAAACGTTCCTGCACTTGAAGCAATTCAAGACGTAGCACCAGATGCTGGCTTCCGTGTACATGGTCTGAAAGTGGCACGTGAACCACGTCGTTACTCAGGTCGTACTGCGATGCGCGCACCACTTTCTATTCATGAACCAAAACAACCAGTCGATAAAGACTCTGCGTTGACGTTCTCTATGGAAGGTTATGTAGGTAACCAAACTCCAGCTTCACTTGTACCATTTGCTTGGTCTGCAGGTTGGAACTCTCCACAAGCTTGGAACAAATTCCAAGACAACGTGGGTGGTCACTTAAAAGGTGGTGATGCAGGCGTTCGTTTATTCGATCGTTTAGCGAAACGTCCAGCACGTACTTTCGTTACACCTGCACCTGTTGCGGTTAATGGTGAAAGCTTCCGTCTTGTGCCGATGCATCACATCTTCGCTTCTGGTGAATTTACAGTGAAAACACCTGCGATGGAATCGCGTATTCCTGAAGCAATGTTTGCTGTGGGTGAACAAGATGCAGCACGCTTAAATGTTCAAGATGGTCAACGTATCGCTGTGAAAGCAGGGGATGCTGAAATCGTCCTTCCAGTTCAAGTGATTGAATACTTACCTACAGGTTATATCGGTTACCCAGTGGGTCTAGCACCTACAGTATCGCTTGCAGAACCTGTTTCAGTCGCGGTAGGAGTGTAATTCATGGAACAAGAATTAATCCGTCAAACGCCGCTGTGGGCTGAAAACTGGCCAATCGCCTATTCAGTTCTTCAAGCAATTGTGATCTTACTGGTTGTGGTATTGATTGCTGCGTTGATGTCTTTTATTGAACGTCGTTTACTCGGCTTGTGGCAAGACCGTTACGGTCCGAACCGTGTAGGTCCGGGCGGTATGTTCCAGATTGTTGCCGACATGCTGAAAATCATGTTCAAAGAAGACTGGACACCAAAATTTGCTGACAAATTGACTTTCCGTATGGCTCCAGCAGTTGCGATGGCAACTGCGGTGCTATCGTTCATGGTTATTCCTGTTTCACCTTATCTAGGTGTTTCAGACATGAGCATCGGTCTATTGTTCTTTATGGCAATGGCTGGTATTGCGGTATACGCAGTATTGTTCGGTGGTTGGTCATCAAATAACAAATACGCATTACTTGGTGGTTTACGTTCTGCTGCTCAAACCATTTCTTATGAAGTGTTCTTGGGTATTTCACTGATGGGTGTGGTTGCGATTGCAGGCTCATTCAACATGCGTGAAATTGTTGAAGCTCAACGTGATGTTTGGTTTGTTATTCCTCAGTTCTTAGGTTTCTTGATCTTCGTGGTTGCGGGTGTCGCGGTAACTCACCGTCATCCATTTGACCAACCAGAAGCAGAACAAGAATTGGCGGAAGGTTACCATGTTGAATACGGCGGTATGAAATGGGGGATGTTCTTCGTTGCGGAATACGTCAACGTTGTACTGATCTCGGCATTAATCGTGACTTTATTCTTCGGTGGTTGGTTAGCGCCTTTCAACCTAGATATTCCATTCATTCCAGCTGCGTTCTGGTTCATTATTAAAACAGCATTCTTTGTAATGATGTTTGTCTTGGCTCGTGGTTCTTTAATGCGTCCACGTTATGACCAAGTCATGAACTTTGGTTGGAAAATTTGCTTGCCATTGGCGTTGGTTAACCTTCTGGTAACTGGTGCTGTGATTCTGATGAATCAGGCCTAAGACAGCAGGGAGAATAAAATGTTTAAATTTCTAGCTGGATTTGGGTCAATTGTACGTTCGTTGTGGATGGTATTCTCACACGCGACACGTAAACGTGACACCATTTTATATCCAGAGGTTAAAGCGGAAGACATCGTACCACCACGTTTCCGTGGTCGTATCGTGTTAACGCGTGACCCTGATGGCGAAGAGCGCTGTGTAGCATGTAACCTTTGTGCGGTTGCATGTCCAGTCGGCTGTATTTCACTACAAAAAGCTGAAAAAGAAGATGGTCGTTGGTATCCGGAATTTTTCCGTATCAACTTCTCACGTTGTATTTTCTGCGGTATGTGTGAAGAAGCATGTCCTACAACTGCGATTCAAATGACACCTGACTTTGAGTTAGGTGAGTATGTTCGTCAGGACTTAGTTTATGAGAAAGAAAACCTTCTTATCTCAGGTCCTGGTAAATACCCAGACTATAACTTCTACCGCGTAACAGGTATGGCTGTTGCTGGTAAAGATAAAGGTCAGGCTCAACGCGAAAGCACACCAGTTGATGTACGGAGTCTATTACCATGATGTGGCCATTTTATTTGATGGCGCTTGTGGCCATCGTCTCTACCGTTCGTGTTGTAACTAACACGAACCCAGTACATGCTTTATTAAGCTTGATTATCTCTTTACTTGCAGTTGCAGGTATCTTCATGATCGTGGGTGCGCCGTTTGCCGGTGCCCTCGAAATTATCGTTTACGCTGGCGCAATCATGGTGCTATTCGTATTCGTCGTGATGATGCTGAATCTTGGTCAAAATACTGTTGAACAAGAAAGCAAATGGCTGACTTCTTCAGCGTGGGCATATCCTGCGTTGATGAGCTTCCTGATGGGTCTAATCCTTGTTTGGATGTTGAAGTCAGACTACACAACTGCTGGCACTGTCATGGGTGCTCAAGTTGTCGGTCCGAAAGAAGTGGGTACTTCACTCTTTACTCAGTACTTATTGCTGGTTGAAGTTGCTGCGATGTTATTGCTTGGCGCACTTGTCGCTGCATTCCATCTTGGCAAACGTGAGCCAGGTGCAGAAGAGGACAAAGAATAATGGGCAACATCCCTTTAGAACATGGTTTGATCGTTGCAACCATTCTTTTTGCACTGGGTTTTTACGGTGTGATGGTTCGACGCAACCTACTATTTATTTTAATGAGCCTTGAAATCATGATGAACGCTGCTGCTTTAGCGTTCGTTTTGGCAGGAAGCGCATGGGCACAGCCAGATGGTCAAGTGATGTTTATCTTGATCTTAACGCTTGCTGCAGCAGAGGCTTGTATCGGTCTTGCGATCGTCCTTCAGTTCTATCATCGCTTCCATCATCTGGATGTGGATGCTGCTAGTGAGATGCGCGGATGAGTTATTTATATTTAACAGTACTTTTCCCGCTAATTGGTTTTATCCTGTTGGCGGCAGGTCGTAAAAACCTTCTTGAATCAGTTGCTGCAATTATTGGTGCAGGTTCAGTGGGTCTTTCAGCTTTATTTGCATTAATTGCCGGTATCGACTTTGTTAATAATGGTTCAGTTGCAACAACTCAGCATCTTTGGACTTGGTTCAGTGCAGGTAACTTAGCACCGGGCTTCACGCTTCATTTAGATGGCTTATCATTATTGATGATGGGCATGATCACAGGTGTGGGTTTCTTAATTCACATCTTTGCAACATGGTACATGCGTGGCGAAGAAGACTTTGCACGTTTCTTCTCATACTTCAACTTATTCGTGGCAAGCATGCTGCTTTTAGTGTTGGGTGACAACTTAGCGTTGTTATTCCTCGGTTGGGAAGGTGTAGGTCTATGTTCATACCTATTAATTGGTTACTACTACCAAACACCTGCAAACGGTTTTGCTGCAATTAAAGCATTCACTGTGACACGTGTGGGTGACGTATTCTTACTGATTGCATTGTTCTTGATCTACCAACAATTCGGCACTTTAAACATTGCAGAAGTTGTGGCTGCTGCGCCAACAGTTTTGGCTCAGAGTTCTTCGATTGCAATTTGGACTGCATTGATGTTGTTCTTGGGTGCTGCAGGTAAATCTGCTCAGATCCCATTACAAACATGGTTGGCAGATGCGATGGCTGGTCCTACACCAGTATCTGCATTGATCCACGCAGCAACAATGGTAACAGCAGGTGTTTACCTATGTAGCCGTATGTTCAGCGTGTTTGAACAAGCGCCAGAAGTGATGATGTTCATCTCAATCACAGGTGCGGTAACATTGTTGGTTGCGGGCTTTGCTGCATTGGTACAAACAGACATCAAACGTATTCTTGCTTACTCTACTATGAGTCAGTTGGGTTATATGTTTATGGCTGTAGGTGCTGAAGCTTACCAAGCCGGTCTATTCCACATGCTGACTCACGCATTCTTCAAGGCATTATTATTCTTGTCTTCTGGTGCTGTGATTTTGGCTTACCATCACGAACAAAACATCTTCAAGATGGGTGGTCTATTCCACAAAAACAAATTCTTGTTTGCTTGTTTCGCTATTGGTGGCGGTGCATTGGCAGCGATTCCATTCATTACTATCGGCTTCTTCTCGAAAGATGCGATTCTTGGTGCGGTATGGGTGAAAGGTCAAGCGATTGCAGTTTATGACTGCTTGTACTGGACTGGCGTAGCAGGTGCGTTCTTAACTTCAATTTATACATTCCGTCTTATTTGGGTTGTATTCTTTGGTAAAGAAAACACGCCTTACCATGAAATCAAAGGTGTTACTTACTGGGGTCCATTGGCGATTCTTGCAGTGCTTTCAACTGGTTTAGCTTATGTCTTAAAAGCACCAGTAACGAATATTTTAAATGCTGCACAAATCCCAGCGTTTAATATTCCAGAAGCACTAGAACACGGTATGCATAGCGCTGAATATACAGCAGTTGGTATTGCACTTGCAGGTCTTGCAGTGGGTGTGGTGTTATTTGCCTTTGCTTATGGTGCAGTGAAATCGTTCGCGAAAACTTCACTGGGCGCGGGTCTTGCAAATATCTGTCGTAATGCACTTGGTTTCGATGCTTTGTACAACATTGTTTTCGTTAAGCCTTATTTGCTACTGGCTAAAATCTTTGGTCGTGATCCAATTGACGGCTTATGGCTTGTATTGCCTGCACTTGTTAAAGGCGGTAATAGTTTTACAAGTTCACGTCAAACAGGTTCATTGCGTGAATACGCATCTAGTATGGCATTCGGTACGTTTGCATTACTATTGATCCTGGTCGTGATTCAGGTCGTGGGGAAATAAAATGGAAACTCCAAACAATTTAATTCTACCCGCTCTGATCCTTATTCCGTTCATTGCAGGTTTTGTATGCTGGCTTGTCGATAAACTCGACAAGCACTTACCACGCTATATTGCCTTAATTGGTATGTTATTAACGTTGGTGTTAACCGTCGTTTTATGGCAAAGCGGTAGTTATAACTACGAGTTGGGTACGCAAGCTCCACAGTGGGCTGCTCAATTTAACCTACCGTGGATTACCACTTTAGGGATTAACATTCACCTTGCGGTGGATGGTCTTTCACTGCTTATGGTGGGTTTAACTGCATTACTGGGTGTACTTGCAGTTGGCTGTTCATGGGGTGAGATTCAAAAGAACGTTGGTTTCTTCCACTTAAACCTACTGTGGTCTTTAGGTGGTGTGATCGGTGTATTCTTAGCAATTGACATGTTCCTATTCTTCTTCTTCTGGGAGATGATGCTGGTACCAATCTACTTCTTGATCGCACTTTGGGGTCATAAAGGGGCAGAAGGTAAGTCACGCGTTTACGCTGCAACTAAATTCTTTATCTATACTCAGGTTGCGGGTCTGATCATGTTGATCGGTATCTTGGGTCTAGTGGTTGTTGGCTTCCAACTTCACGGTCAAATCAGCTTTAACTATGACTTCTTGATGAGTGTTGCACACACTGTTGAGGCGAAAGCTCCAGCACTTGCGTATGCATTCATGATCTGTATGTTCATTGGTTTTGCGGTAAAACTTCCAGTTTTCCCATTACACGGCTGGTTACCAGATGCACATGCGCAAGCACCTACAGCGGGTTCTGTCGACCTTGCAGGTATCTTGATTAAAACTGCGGCTTATGGTCTTTTACGTTTCGTAATTCCATTCTTCCCAGTAGCATCTGCTCAGTTTGCTGACATCGCGATCATTCTTGGTCTAATCGGTATTTTCTACGGTGCATGGTGTGCATTCCAACAAACAGACATGAAACGTCTGCTTGCGTACACATCTATTTCGCACATGGGCTTCGTACTTCTTGCTTTGTATGCAGGTAACATCCTGACATTCCAAGGCTTAATGATTATGATGCTGGCTCACGGTCTATCTTCTGCTGCATTGTTCATTATGTGTGGTCAGGTTTACGAACGTCTGCATACACGTGACATGCGTTTAATGGGCGGTATCCGTGGTCAGTTCCAATACCTTTCATTCTTCTTAATGTTCTTTGTTGCGGCACTTGTAGGTATTCCAGGTCTAGGTAACTTCATCGGTGAATTCCTGATCTTGATGGGTTCTTATGACAAGTTCCCTGTGTACACAATCCTTGCTGCAGTAAGCTTAGTATTTGCCGGTCTTTACGGTTTAATCCTGATCCACAAAGCATTGTTCGGTACACCAAACGAAGAACAAAAACAGCATTACGCAAATCCGTTGAAAGACTTAAATGCGCGTGAAGTTGTGATTCTTTTAATCTGTGCTCTTGGTCTAGTATGGCTTGGTCTATTCCCACAAACCTTCCTTGATATTTCAAATTCAAGCATGGCGTGGATTGCAAATAGCTATATCCCAGTTCAAGAAGTCGTTGATGTTGTGCAGCAGATTGCTGTACAACCTGAAAATGTGGAGATGCAATAAGCCATGGACTTCACAATGTCATTTTCTGAGCTTATGCCATTAGCTCCTGTGATGATCGTGGCTTTAACTGCGATCGTCGTGATGTTGCTAATTGCAATCAAGCGTAACCACAATTTAGTTGCAACGACTTCCGTTATCGGTCTGAACCTTGCAGCCTTTTATATTATTTTTGTTTTCGTTGCAGGGCAGTATGCACCTGCAAACGTAATGAATTTGTTCATCGTAGATCCATTTACGATGTTGTACCAATTCGTGATTTTGATTGCAGCACTTGCTTGCTGCACATTGTCACATGCGTATATCGAAACCTATAAAGATAACCGTGAAGAACTTTATATCTTGATGCTGTGCTCTGTAACAGGTGCATTGTTAATGGTTGCAAGTTCGCACTATGCGTCTTTCTTTATCAGTCTTGAGTTAATGTCGATTCCTGTATACGGCCTATTGGCTTATACACACCAACGTTCACAGTCGCTTGAAGCGGGTGTGAAATACTTGGTGCTTTCAGCAACTGCTTCTGCGATGTTGTTGATGGGTATGGCTTATGTATATGCGTACACAGGTACAATGGCATTCGTTGCTGAACCAGGCAAAATGTTCACAACATTCAGCCAACCGGGTGTAGTCCTTGGTCTTGCACTGATTGTCTTTGCTGTTGCATTTAAATTGTCTCTTGCGCCATTCCATAAATGGACACCGGACGTGTATGCAGGTGCGCCAGCGCCAATCGCGACATTCTTAGCGACTGTGGCTAAAGTGGCAATGATCGGTCTATTCGTTCGTTACTTCTTGGCTTCTGGTTTAATCCTTTCTGATAGCTTCATCACGATCGTGACCATCATTGCAGTATTGTCTATCCTTGCGGGTAACTTACTAGCAGTACGTCAAGTGAACTTGAAACGTATCCTTGCATACTCTTCAATCGCTCACTTTGGTTACTTACTTGTTGCGATTGTCAGTGCACGTAATACTGACTTTGTTCAAGTACAAGGCTTTGCAACATTCAGCAGCGTCAACGTCTATGTGATTACTTATGTATTAACAACGATTGGTGCGTTCGGTGTTGTGACACTGATGTCTAGCCCTTACAACAACAAAGACGAAGCAGGTAGCCTTGCGGAGTACCGTGGTTTGTTCTGGCGTCGTCCAGTGTTGACTGCAACACTGACTGTCATGATGTTATCTCTTGCAGGTATCCCATTAACAGCTGGCTTTATTGGTAAGTTCCTTGTGATCAAAACAGCGGTTGCTGGTGGTTCATGGTTCTTAGCTGCGATGGTGATCCTTGGTTCAGGTATCGGTTTGTACTACTACCTACGTGTGATGATTGTGATGTACATGACTCCACCGGAAAACCCACGTATCGATGCTGTCGATCATTGGGGTCAAAAAGTGGGTGGTATTATGGTGCTTGGCGCAGCTGCACTTGTGTTGTTGATCGGTGTATATCCAGATCCAATCATTGCAGTATCTCAAGTGGCATACTTTGCGATTTCACCTGAATTACAACAGTTCATTTTTAGCTTAATTCAGAGTGGTTTTAACTAATGAATTAAGCAATTAATTTGCTTATTACAAAAAAGCCTCCTGTAAAGGGGGCTTTTTTATTTTTATCATTTGTTAAATAGCTTTATAATGGTTGAAATTTTATCTTAACCTTTTAGGTGTTCTCCCGTGGCTATCCATGAAATCCGTCATCCGCTTATTCGACATAAACTCGGCTTACTTCGTCGTGCAGATATTAGTACTAAAAACTTCCGTGAGCTTGCTCAAGAAGTGACTATGCTTCTGACTTATGAAGCAACGAAAGATTTACCAATGGTCGATCATGAAATTGATGGTTGGAATGGTAAAGTAATTGTAGATCGTATTGCCGGTAAAAAAATAACAGTCGTACCGATTTTACGTGCAGGTATTGGTATGTTGGATGGTTTCTTAAACCTGATTCCAAGTGCGAAAGTATCTGTATTGGGTTTAGAGCGTGATGAAGAAACTTTAGAAGCGCGTACTTACTACAAAAAATTAGTACCAGACGTACAAAACCGTTTAGCGATGATTATTGACCCAATGCTTGCAACAGGTTCATCGCTCGTTGCTGCTATTGACGTTCTAAAAGCCAGTGGTTGTAAAGATATTCGTGTCATGGTGCTTGTTGCCGCTCCAGAAGGCATTAAACGTGTAAATGAAGCTCACCCAGATGTGATCATTTATACAGCATCTGTAGACCAAGGTTTAAATGAAAACGGTTATATCGTTCCTGGTCTTGGCGATGCAGGCGATAAAATTTTCGGTTCAGTTCAAAAAGACTAATTTTTGCATCATGAACAGAAAAGGGGCTTTTATAGCCTCTTTTTTATATACTAAAGACATTGGCATAAATGGAATAGGGTACTTTATGAAGTCCGAACAATATAAAGGTAAAGTGAAGCAGTACAATCCTGAAAAGGGCTTTGGCTTTCTTTCATGTGAAGAAGGTGATGTATTTTTCCATATCTCTGACTTTCCCGCAGATGGTGTCGAGCCAAAACGTAATGATCGCGTGAAATTTAATGTGGTGGAAAATGGTGATCGTTATAAGGCCATTAACATTGAGCGTGAAGAAGACAAATCTGCAAAAGCTAAAAAATCTAAAGTCGTGGCAAATAACCAGTCGATTACTTCAGCATTGCTTTCGAATTTGCGTAAATAATGTGATTTTAAGATTTCATAGAAATCTTTGAAATAAAAAAGAGGTCTATAGGACCTCTTTTTTATTATGATAAGAGTATTAAAAGAAAATGTGAGAGACAATTTTTATGTTTAAAGAGGGGAAAATCAAAAGCTATAATGTTGAGCGCGGCTTTGGATTTATACAACAAGATCAAGCAAAGGATTTATTTTTTCATATTCGTGATTTTCCTAGCCGACACATCGAACCACGTGTTGGAGAAAATCTCAAATACAGGATTGAAGCAGATCAAGGTAAATTTAAAGCTGTAAATATCATCCGTTTAGATTTGAAAAAAGAGCAGCCCACTCATGAACAGATAAATCCGTCATTTGAATCAATGCCAGATCGAGTAAACGATCAAGTTACTCCTCACGATATAGCCAAAGGCACAGTTTGGGGCAGTAAAATCATCAGTATTATTGGACTCATTGTGATTCTAGTTTTAGCTGTGGCCGTCTATAGTAAATATCAGCAGTACCAAGAACAGAAGCAACAACATTTACAACAGCTCATGCAAGAAAATGAAAACATCGTAAAAGAACAACGTAAAGCTCAGGGGGATTTACCCGATCGGGTGCTGTCTGAGCAAGGTGAAAAAAATCTATACGGAACAGCTTCAACGCAAGCTCAGTCTGTTGTTCAAGACACTGCGCAGGCACCTGCTTCAAGTGATTCGCCAAGGGCAGTAGAAAAAGCTCAGTTTAGTTGTGATGGACGACAGTATTGCAGTCAAATGCGCTCAAGAGATGAAGCTCAGTGGTTTATTAAGAATTGTCCAAACACGAAGATGGATGGTGATAATGACGGTATTGCTTGTGAGAATGATTCTAGGTGGTAATGGAAGCATTCACAAAAAAAGCGCCATTAGGCGCTTTTTTTATTTAGACAGATTTTTCACAAAATTGCATAAAGGCTTTGAGACCCGGTCCTTGGTATTTCTGACGATGTACCAACATGAATAATGGACGGGCAAGTTGCCAAAACGGCGTATCTAAAACCACCAATTGACCTTTTTCACGTAAAGGCTCAATTGCCAGTTTAGAAATACATGACATACCAAGACCACCTGCCACGATTTTTAGAATGGCTTCGTTATGACCCAAGGTTAAACGAATATTGGCATCTGGCAGGTCTTTTAAAATTGCGTTATCAAATACTTCACGTGTGCCTGAACCTTCTTCACGTAAGATCCATTCTACGTTATCAAAGTCAGCCGCAGTGAGTGCACGATCCAGCTTCGCTAAAGGGTGCTCAGGTGAACAGCACACAGCAAGTTCATCGTCACGCCAGTGAATACATTGCAGCTGTGGCAGATGACATGAACCTTCAATTAAGGCCAAATCCAACTGAAATTGGTTTACCGCTTCAATCATTTGGCGGGTATTGCCGACTTGAAGTTGTAAATGTGCTTGAGGCTGAATTTGTAGGAAATCTGCCATGAGGTCTGGCATCAAGTAGTCACTGATGGTTAGGGTCGCACCCAAACGCAGATCAATACTTTGTAGTTCGCCTTTGGCTGCTTGTTCAAAAGCTTCGCAGCGCCCTAAAATTTCCAAAGCTTGTGGCAATAAAAAACGACCCAAGTCATTCAATTGCAAGCGTTTACCAAGTCGGTCAAACAGTGGAGCACCGAGACCATCTTCGAGGTCTGCCAATGCCATACTTGCTGCACTTTGAGTAAGTTTGACAGCATCACTGGCTTTGGTAACGGTACCTTCTTGAGCGACTGCTACAAAAACAGCCAACTGGCGTAAAGTCATGCGCATGAATCAGGCCTTAACATTTAAAAAATATTAATAAATTATGCTGTCATGCTAACATGAGCACAGTCTGTCACGCCACGTTCAAATCATGTCAATTGAAAAATTTAGCTTAGAAAAGGTTTTATCTGTACACCGTTGGACCAATACTTTGTTCAGTTTTACCATGACACGCCCTGCACATTTTAAATTCACCGCTGGTCAGTTCGCACGAATTGGTTTGAAAGTGGGCGATGAATTGGTGGTTCGTGCCTATTCTGTGGTGTCGTCACCCTTTGATGAAACTTTAGAATTTTTCTCTATCGTCGTTCCAGATGGTGCGTTTACCTCGAATTTACAGCATCTACAAGTGGGTGATGAGCTGTATTTAGAAAAAGTCCCTTATGGCTTCCTTACCTTGGCACGTTATCAGTTGCCATTGCCGAAGGACTTATGGCTGTTGGGGACAGGAACGGGTCTTGCACCATTTTTATCAATGCTACAAGACTTTGAAACGTGGTCTAAATACGAAAAAATTAATCTAGTCTACAGTGTGCGTACCGTATCAGAATTGGCTTATATCGAGCGTATTCAAGAAATCGCCGAGACCTTTGGTGAAGGGCATACGGGTTTTAAATTTATACCTATTGTGACACGTGATCCAAATGCACCGCTGCATGATCGTTTACCAGTTTTAATTGAAAATGGCGAGCTAGAACAGGCGGCGGGCTTAGCGTTTAATGTGGAAACGACGCATGTCATGTTGTGTGGTAATCCACAAATGGTTGATGACACCAAGGCAGCATTAAAGGCGCGTGGTTTGACCATGAACCGCCGTGGTGAAGGTAATATTGCTGTAGAAAACTATTGGTAAGGTGCCATGAAAAAAAGCTCATCGATGGATGAGCTTTTTTATTTTCGGAAAATAAATAACTGATGTTATGCATGCAAAAGTAATTTTGCATTTTTAAAATGATTTTTAAGCCAATTCGACGGAGTCTTACATCAAGGGAATGAATAAAGTGATTAGCCTTCGGCTGGAGGTACTCTTACGAAGCACGCTTCTCATTAGGCAAAATGAGAAGCGAAGCTTCGCAAGGAAACCATCTTGCGGAGCAGTGCTCCTCACCGCAAAACTCGTTCACTAGCGTCTAATTATCTAAAGTATCGCAAAAACATTTTTGATTAGAAGAATTCCTATCTCAAACACTTGCGGATGACGTTACCGCGTATCGTACTTTTATTTGAATCAAATTACGCTTCTGATGTTACTTCGTAACATCAGTTAAATAAACGTTTTGATGTTAATGCAGAATTTTATTTAAGAACTGCTGCGCTCGTTCACCACGAGGAGCATTAAAGAAATCATCTTTGCTGCAGTCTTCTACAATTTTTCCTTGATCCATAAAGATCACTCGGTCTGCAACCTGACGAGCAAAGCCCATCTCATGGGTTACACACATCATGGTCATACCTTCTTTGGCAAGACCCACCATTACATCAAGCACTTCGTTAATCATCTCTGGATCAAGTGCCGAAGTTGGTTCATCAAACAGCATGGCAATCGGGTCCATACTGAGCGCACGTGCAATGGCAACACGTTGTTGCTGTCCACCTGATAACTGTGCAGGAAATTTAGCGGCATGCGCACTCAAACCCACACGATCTAAATAAGCCAAGCCTTTTTTCTTGGCTTCGGCTTCTGATCGACCCAAGACTTTAACCTGCGCAATGGTCAGGTTTTCGGTAATGGATAAATGTGGAAACAATTCAAAGTGCTGGAACACCATACCGACACGACTACGCAATTTATTTAAATCGGTTTTTGGGTCATTAATGGAAATACCGTCGACTAAAATCGTACCGGCTTGAAAAGGCTCAAGTCCATTGACGGTTTTAATGAGCGTTGATTTGCCTGAACCTGAAGGTCCACACACGACAACCACTTCACCTTGTTTAATTTGAGTCGTGCAATCGGTAAGCACTTGAAAATCTTTATACCATTTACTGACATTTTGGAGGTCAATCATCGTTTTTTGATCGGTCATACACTTAACCTCCGTTGTAATTTTTTAACTGCATAGGTAGCGATCATACTAATAGTGAAATACACCAAACCAGCAAACAGAATGTATTGAGTTAACAATGACATAAGGTCGCCTCGAACATAGTTGGTGCGGAAAAAGTCTAACAGTCCGATGGCATAAACCATGGTTGAATCTTGGAACAGAATGATGGTTTGTTGTAAGAGAAGTGGCGTCATTTTGCGAAAAGATTGCGGCAAAATAATTAAGCGCATCGCTTGGCTATAACTCATACCGAGAGCATAAGCTGCAGATGTTTGACCTTTAGGAATTGATTGAATCCCGGCACGGACAATCTCTGAAAAGTAAGCCGCTTCAAATAGCATGAAGGCCACGATACTTGAAACGAGGGCAGTATCAATCGTTAGATAGTTACCCGTGATCCCTGTGTAGATAAAGGGTACGGCAAAGTAGAACCACATCAGCACCAAGAGCAAAGGAATAGAACGAAAGAGGTTCACATAGCCTTTAGCAAAAATATTAAATACTTTAATCGAGGACAGGCGCATCAACGCCAACAATGTCCCCATAAAGACACCACCAATGGTTGCCGTGATCACCACTTTGAGTGTGATGCTGAAACCATGCCATAGCGCAGGGCCAGACGCTTGGAGGTCTTGAATAAAAGAACTGAGCCATTCCATTATTTATCTCCTGCAATTAAGCCAGGAACGCGTAGGCGTTTTTCCAGAAAATTCATGAAACCAATTAAACAGATATTGATCACGATGAAAATAATGGTGACGTAGGTATAAATTTCGATGGTGTTTTGCGTGTATTCACTGATGGTTTTCATCTGTGAAATGATTTCTGCAACACCGACCAAGGAGGCGACTGAGGTGTTTTTGACACAGTTGGTCAACTCAGAGCTGAGGGGTGGCAAAATCGTGCGGAATGACTGCGGTAAGATCACATAGCGGTAAAGTTGAGCCGTGCTAAATCCCATGGCATAACCTGCATTGGTTTGCCCCAAAGGAAGTGCTTCAATACCTGTCCTGACTTGCTCACAGACCCGTGCAGCTGTAAAAAGACCCAAGCCGACACTTGCAGAAATTAAGGCGGTCGTATTTGCCCCAAGGTCATTCATCCACCAGCTTTTAATCGCAGCAGGGAGGAAGTTGGGCACAACATAGAACCATATAAACAGTTGAATCAATAAGGGTACATTTCGGAAAATAGTCACGTAGGCCGTACCAATACCTCGTGCTACAGGACTCGGTAGGGTACGCATAATACCCAAGATGCTGCCGAGCACCATCGCAATGCTCCATGCCACCAAAGCGATGACAAACAACCAGCCGATTCCAATTAAAATCCAATTCAGGTAGGTCGAATCACCTACACCAGTAGATTGGAACAGCACACCCCAATTCCAGCTATAATTCATAGGAACTCCCTATAATGAGCTTAAGCCAAAATCCGTTTGGCTTAAGCATCTTTAGAATGTTTAGGGAAAGTTATTCGTCACGGTCATGTGGATTACTAATCAATGCTTTTAATTGATCAGACATCGGGAAATTCAAATTGATATTTTTTGGTGGAATTGGCGTTTGGAACCATTTTTTATACATGTCATTGATTTCACCAGAGCTATAGGTCGCTTTGATTGCATCATCAACCACTTGTTTAAAACCAGTATCGCCTTTACGCATCATACAACCATAGATTTCATGAATCGGTGCTGTACCCACGATTTCCCATTTATTAGGATCTTTGGCTTTCGATTTTTCACCCGCCAGCAAAATATCATCCATCATAAATGCCGCTGCACGACCATTTTGTAGCATGAGGAAAGACTCAGCGTGGTCTTTGGCAGAAATGACTTCACCAATACCTAACTCTTTTTCATGTTGACGAATATAACGCTCAGATGTAGTTCCTGCCGTGGTGACTAATTTTTTACCTTTAAGGTCAGCGAAGTCTTTAATCCCAGAGTCTTTTGCAGTAAGTAAGCGTGAACCCACTTCAAAGAAACCTGTTGAGAAATCAACTTGTTGTTGGCGTTCTTTATTGTTGGTGGTTGAACCACACTCTAAGTCGACGGTGCCATTAGAAACTAATGGAATTCGGTTTTGGCTGGTCACTAAGTTATAACGGATTTTTAAATCGGGAAGATTTAATTGTTTTTTTACTGCTTCAACTACTTTTAATTGAAGATCATGCGCATAACCCACAGGTTGGTTTGGATTATCTGCGATATATGAAAATGGAATCGATGAATCGCGATAGCCTAAAACAATCGTGCCCGATTTTTTGATCTTATCTAAAGTCCCTGAGTCAGAAACAGCAGCTTCACTTCCTGCAGCTTTATCCGTTGTAGGTGCTTTATTGTCACTACATGCGCTAAGCCCTAAAGTGAGCGCACTTGCACAGAACAAAGTTGCTAAATGTTTTTTTGACGTCATCGTTAAAACTCCTTTTACCCTGATTTAATATCCACTTTTTATGATCTTGTTACGTATTTAGTTTTATTGCTCTGTTTTTAAGAATGTTTCAACAATAAAAAAGAGATCATTTTCTACATCTTAGGTGATAAATCGAACAAGGCTCAAGCAAAATTTATTGCCGAATTGTTACTAAGAAATGGGATAAGTTATGAAGATTTTTTATAAGTAAATTTGTTATAAGCGATTGAATATTAAATGAATTATATTTATTGTGAAATAGATAATGAAAATAAAAGGCCATAAAAAAACCTCCAAATGGAGGTTTTCGGGATTAAACTTTAGTTTAATCTCCGTGTTAATGCACAAACATATCCATAAATTCACGAATTTCTTGAATCGCTGTGTCTACGTCGGAAGTCAACCAAGTCGGTTCAAAAAAGCCAGCATAATGCTCCAGTCGATCTTGGGGAACAACTAAGCGAATCGGGCATTCTTCTTCGAGCAAGCGCCAAGGAATAATAGGCACTTCATTATCTAAAAAAGCCGCAATATTTCGAATATCAATCACCATCGCATTGATGCATTCAGGGAATGGCATCACTGAAAACTCTTCAGTACGTCGGCGGAAATATTCCAAATCACCCCATTTCAACACATAACTTGGCTTACTAAATTCAATAATGCCAATAAGATGCTGATCACGAGTGTAATGAAGGGAACATTGATGAGTGACGTCAGTGTCAAGATCAAGCGTTACACCTTGTTGATGGTACGCCATAGATTTGATAACAGGTGAAAAATAAGGTGCATGATTATAGCTCATTTCATCCATCAAAAGCAGAGAATTCCATCTAGCTCAAAAAAAGCATTTATTATCGCAACACTTCTCACGCTGTAAATAAATACGATTGAAATGGTGCATTCAGTTCATTGTCCGATATTTATACCTTAGCGATTGATTTTAAATCTAAAAATAAGTCATCTATCTAAACAGTAACACGGAAATAAATTGAATTGATCTTTCAAGTTACATGTTTTCACGGATTGTAATTGTTCTTCACACAACAAAGGATATTGTATTGCTAGTATAAAAAGTGAACGACGAACAACAAAATAGCGAGGGGAATATGACACACGATTTTAATAAACCGCCCCATACCACCAGCGCAGAAGAAACAACACAAAAAAAACGTATCCCAGTGTATATGCTAATTTTAGTGGGTATCTTCTTAATCGCGTTATTATTTTATATGTTTGCAGATATGAAACCGTCTGCTTCGGATGCACCACCTGATCATCCTGCACCGAATGCACAAACTGCAACTGCCAATGATACGACTAGCGGTACAGCGGGGGATGAAGCTGTTGCCAATGATTCAAATACAGCAACTGCGACAGATCATTGATGATAAATACATGAGACAGATTTACATGATTGCAAGATCTGAACCTTAAGCATCTCATCAGAATGACACAAATAAAGCCTTGGTTATGCCAAGGCTTTTTTACATTCAATTGTGAGCTTTTGTTGGAGTTATGCATACTTTGGTTGATTAAAAAATACGCAAAAACTAAGGTGGAAAAGAAAGCTCAAGTTTAAAGCACCAATGCTGTGTGATATCGCGGCATACGTAAAAATGCACATAACAACAGATCATGTATAACAATGAGGGCGAACGTATGAATGATTATCTGGGTGGTCCGCGTGGCCGTTTTGATGCCATGTATTATTGGGAACAGTTTCACCCCATTTTAAGTGCAGTAGCAATTCTCCTGATTGGTTGGGTCATTGCTTTATTGATTGCTGCTGGCGTCAAAAAAGTTCTGCAACAATTAGGTACAAATCAAAAACTTTCAAATGCAACTGGGCACCGTTCCAATGTTGAAAATATAGTCTCCAGAGTAGTGTTCTGGATTATTTTGATCATTGCCGTCATTGGTGCGCTCAATGTGCTGAATTTGACCAGTGTCAGTGGCCCATTCAGTAATATGATTCAGCAGTTCTTGTTATTTATTCCACAGCTCTTGGCTGCGGTAGCCGTGGGTTTTATTGGTTGGATCGTGGCGAGTTTGGTCAAAGTCGGTTCAAAAAAACTGCTTGATAAAACCCAACTCGATGAAAAACTTAGTTCTGAGGTTGGCGTCAGCCCTATCAGTCAAAATATCAGTGAAATTGTATATTGGCTGATTTTGTTACTTTTCCTACCGATTGTTTTATCGATCTTGGGTTTGAACGGTCTATTGTTCCCAATCCAAAATATGGTCACTGAAGTTGTTTCTTATCTTCCCAATATCTTTATTGCCGGTGTCATCGTCTTTGTGGGTTATATTTTGGCGAAGATTGTGCGAGGTATCGTGGAAGGCTTGGTGAACAGTTTGAGTTTGCAGCAGCAAGTCGAAAAAGTGGGCATGTTTAAAAACGCAAAACTTGCTCAAGTTTTGGGTAATTTTGTCTTTGCTATAGTCATTATCACTGCATTAATTGTGGCTTTCGAAGCACTTGGTATCGAGGCGATTTCTCAGCCTGCAACAGCCATGTTACATGAGATCATGTATGCGATACCGAACATCATTGCCGCAGGTTTAATCTTAATCTTGGCCTATGTGGTGTCACGCTTTGTAGCGCGTCTAGTTGTGGATGTGATCTCGGGTACAGGTGTTGATGCTGTACCAGAAAAATTAGACATACAACGCTTTTTGGGCAAAACCAAAGTGTCGGATGTTGTCGGTTGCCTCATTGTATTTTTCACAATGTTGTTTGCGGTATCTGAAGCTGCTAACCGTTTAGGCTTTGAGCAAATCAGTGCCTTGATTGCCATGTTTATCCAGTTCGGTGCAAGTATTTTACTTGGTGCTGTAATCTTGGTGGTGGGTTTCTGGCTTGCCAATATTGTGGCAAATGTGGTGCAACGAGGGGAATATAACAGTTCACGTTGGTTAGGTAATTTGGTCCGTGTGCTGATTATGGGCTTGGTTGTAGCCATGGGCTTGCGTGCCATGGGTATTGCCGACTCGATCGTGAATTTGGCCTTTGGTTTAACGCTTGGTGCGGTTGCTGTTGCATTTGCTTTGGCCTTTGGTTTAGGCGGTCGCAATCCAGCGGAACGATTGTTATCAGATCTTATTGATAAAGCAAAACGTGAAGCCAACGAACCGAATCCAGTACAGGAACAGGCGAAGGCAAAAACCACCTTTAATACGCCAACATCGTCTACAGCGAGTCCAACGCCATCAACATCTGTGATGACTTCTGAAGTGAAAACCGATGATGGCTATCCAAACATTCAACAGGCTGCTCCCGGTGTCAGTGAAAAAGAAACGGCCACGCCAGATCAGTTGGATGTAAACCCAAGTGATCAACCACAAAATAATCCATTTGGATCGACAGGCGAGGCTGAAAATTCGGCACCTTTAACCCCGTCAAAACCAGATGATCCAAATTAAACTATTCTGTCTTTAAAAAAATCGGCCACGCTTAAGTGGTCGATTTTAATGCTTTATAAGGAATATTGTATGGCAAAAGCACCGAATAAATTTTTAGCCCCAGTGATTATTGCAGGGATCACGGTGGGTTTTTTGGCAAGCGCACGACGCTTTATTTTTGCAAAACCAAAACGCACTAATTTGGAGCAGGCAGAACAATCACCGCCAAAAAGTGAAAAAAATTATACCAATCAGTCCAAAAATAATGATTGAAATTTACTCGAAAATTGGTATTTTAAGTAATAGTGATATATAGAATATTACTTAAAATATAAAAACTTAGGATTCATATTGCTGTCATGAATGACACTTATGATCCGTGCAAAGGAATGGCAAAATGGGGGTAATTTCAATGCTCAATACTTTAGTATCGACACTCAAACAAACCGCAAGCGTGCAACCACAACATATTTCAGTTGCCGTTGAAAAAATGGATCTGACAATTCAACGAACTTCGACGTCGTCAGTATCATTATTTAAAACCGACTATCTTGAATAAGTTAGATCGGGCATAAAAAAGGGCTGAATGAATCAGCCCTTTTTTATGCAGAGTTCATCTGTACGTTATGTTTAATTCATTCTAAGTCGAGATCAGACGTATTCAGAAGCCGCATGTGCAGAAGCCCATGCCCATTGGAAGTTGTATCCACCTAAATGCCCCGTTACATCGAGCACTTCACCAATAAAGTACAAGCCTTTCTGTTTTTTACTTTCCATGGTTTTTGATGAGACTTCAGTGGTATCCACACCACCGAGTGTAACCTCAGCAGTACGATAACCTTCAGTGCCTGATGGTTTCACTTCAAAGCTTTCTAAACGGCTTGCAATGAGTTCTAGTTTTTCATCACTGATATTGCCAATGGCTAATTCAGCTTGTTCAGGCCAAATCAGATTTTGTAATTCTATAACTACACTTTTCGGTAAGTGTTCATTGAACAATGTGCGCAGTAACACTTTTGGTTGACTGGATTTTTTAGATTTGAGGAAATCTAAAACATCTAAAGCTGGCAGGAAATTGATATTAAAACGTTGACCGACATCCCAGTAGTTTGAAAGCTGCAATGAGCTTGGGCCACTTAAACCACGGTGAGTAAAGAGTAAAGCCTCAGTAAAACTGTTTAACTCATTCGATAACGTGGCTTCAATAGCATTGCCGCTCAAGCGAGAGGTTACTTCTTTAAAACTATCTGAGAAAGTGAAGGGTACTAAGCCTGCGCGAGTGGGGTAGACGGAATGTCCGAATTGTTTGGCAATCTCATAGCCAATTCCTGAACCACCTAACGTAGGAATAGAAAGACCGCCACTGGCAATAACCACCGATTCTGCTTCAAAATAGCCTAGATTGGTTGCCACTTGAAAGCCTTGTTCTGGCATGGTATTGACTGCTTTTACTTCGCAGTTGGTTTTAATATCCACCAAGCCTGTTTTGTCACATTCTGCCAATAGCATGGCGAGAATTTCTTTTGCACCATTTTGGGTAAATAACTGTCCATGTTTGCGCTCTTCGTACTCTATGCCATATTCGCAGACCATACCAATGAAGTCCCAGTTGGTATAGCGAGTTAATGCTGAAATAACAAAGTGTGGATTATGTGAAATATAATTTTCTGGTTCGACATACAAATTGGTGAAATTGCATTTACCACCACCAGACATTAGGATTTTTTTGCCAACTTTATTGGCTTTTTCAACCACCAAAACTTTGCGTCCACGCTGCGCCGCTTTATATGCCGTCATTAAGCCTGATGCACCAGCACCTAAAACAAGGACATCATATTGATTTTGCGACATGGTAAGTTTCCGCGTGGAAGAAAGGACGCAGGATTATACGCTTTTTAGCGCTTCGGTTGAACCTTTCAGGCGACCTTGTAGGCCACCAGTATGGATCACTAAAACACGCTGATGGTTTGTAATCTGACCCCGCTCAATCATACTGAAAATACCTCGCAGCATTTTAGCCGTATAAACCTGTTCTAATGGGACCGCATAGCGTTGTTCAAAGTCCCGCATAAACTGTAATAGTTCCGGCGTTGTTTTGGCATAGCCGCCACAGCAAAATTCATTACTGATGTTCCAATTGGTTTTCTGCGTCAACTGAGCAACATCGTCGCAAAGAAAATTACCTTTGAGCGCTGAAAAACCTAGAACATGTTGATGTTCCGCACTGGCTTCGATCAAGCCCGTTATGGTTCCACCTGTACCGACTGCACAGCAGATGAGATCAAAATTTTGTTGATTTTCATGGCTTAAGATTTCCGTACAGCCACGGATAGCCAATGCATTAGTTCCACCTTCAGGAATGACATAATGTTCGGGATATTGCTGTCGTAATTGCGCTAAAGCGTCTACTTGTTTCATTTCCCGATACTGTTGGCGTGTGACAAAATTGAGCTGCATACCAAACTGTTCGGCGGTAGCTAAAGTAGGATTTCGGGCTTGATGTTGTAATTCTTCCCCACGGATGATGCCTAGACTACCGAATCCAAATAAATGTGCGGCAAATGCGGTGGCTGCAATGTGATTTGAATAAGCGCCCCCAAAGCTAAGCACGTGTTTAACCCCTAATTTCTGAGCCTCAATAAAATTATATTTAAGTTTATAAAATTTATTGCCTGATATTTGTGGGTGTACTAAGTCCAAACGCTTAATACACAAATCAACCCCTTGATATTGAATAGTCTGCTCAGGAATGGCGTGGGCAATAGATTCAAACATGTTGGTGATCGTTATCTTGGTGGTTAGAGGTCAAATAGGTAGGCATTGTAAAACGGCAGGTGCAGAAGATGAAATCCTTTGCATCTTGTTCTATTCATCTTTACTTAAAGCACTTCACTACTAGCATCCGCTAACTAGCAACATCAACTAACTAGCAACATCAACAGAGGTGACGACAGACATACCGGGCCAAACCTTGTTGATTAGGATCAATTGCAATTTTCACGGCAATGCGTTGCACGACTTTGGTGAAATTTCCTGTAGCATTGTCAGGTTTCAATACACTAAATTCAGAACCAGCCGCAGGGGAGATTTGCTCAACTTTGCCGTAAAATTTTTGATGTTTCATACCATCGACGCTGAACCAAGCTTTTTGACCAATATGCATATCTGCAATTTGCGTTTCTTTAAAGTTAGCAGTCACCCAGCGCTGCTGTGGAATTAAATACATCAGTTGAGAGCCTGCAGCAACATATTGACCAATACGCGGGCTGACTTCACCAAGCTGACCATCCATAGGTGCCACAATCGTGCTGTAGTCTTTAGTGGTCACTGCCTGATCAAATTGTGCTTTGGCACTATTCACTTGCGCTTTAAGCCCTGTCGCTGCAACTTGTGCAGTTTTGAATGATTCTTTGGCAACTAGTAAATTGGCTTCTGCTTGATGAAGTTGGGCCAAACTATTTTTAGCGTCTGCAATCGCTTTATCTTGTTCTGATTTCGATGCAGCGCCAGTATTGCCGAGTTGTTGGTAGCGCGTCATTTGTGCAAGAGCTAATTCATAGGCCGCACGTGATTGGTCCACTTTCGCTTCGGCTGCCGTAATATCTGCTCTGCGTTGTTCAATGGCTTGACTTTGATTGGCAAGAGAGTTCTGTGCTTGTTCCACCCCAGATTCAGCCTGTGTGACTTTTTGATCATAGGTCGTTGCATCGATATGCATAAGCACTTGACCTTTTTTCACATGATCAAAATCCGTCACCAAAACATCTTTCACATAACCATTAATTTGTGATGAAAGCACCGTGGTTTTGCCTTTGACATAGCTATTTTCAGTCGACTCGATACTGTTATGAAATGGACCAATCCGCCACGCCCATAAGATCAGCGCAATTCCCAACAAGAGGATGATCAACATAAAAATCAAGGTACGCTGCGGCGTAGAAATAAGCTTACTCGATGGCGCAGGCATAGCGGTTGCTGTTTGTGGTTGCTGCGGTGCTGCTTGCTCAGTGGGTTTATGGTCTTCGGTCATGTTGTTCTCAATATCGATTAGGTCATTTGGCGGTTGCTTATGTTGTGTAAGTCGGGAAAATTTTAACTACTATCCGTGCGTTGCTGTTGGCGTAATTGATATTTATTTTTGCCCATCAGCAATAAACCCCAAAGCAACAATAAAACGGCGAATATGCCATTTAAAAAAATCACATCGTTATAGGCTCGAACTTGGGCTTCTCTAGTGATGGTTTGATTAAGGCTACGTATGGCTTGTTGTTGGTCTAAATTTGAGTCTAAAGAATATTGATGCGCACTTTGCGCCAATTGTTGTAGGCGCTGTTCGACTATAGGGGAGGTTTTCGATAAATCATTATAAATCTGTGCCTGATAGGTTTGGGTACGCATTTGCTGATAGGTCGAAAAGAACGATGAGCCGACGAGACCACCAAAAGTTTGCGTTGCAGAAAATAGTACGATAAACGTCACCATGTGCGATGGGCCTTTTTGCAAAGCACTGACAATGCCTGTAAGCAAAAGTGGGCCAATAAACATGCCACTGGCAAAGCCCACCAAAAACTGACTCCAATAAAAATCATGTGGTCGTACATCACTGGTCAGATGGTAATCCAGTGCACAGGCAAAGAGCACGAGACCTGCTGCACCGAGCAGATGAAGCACAATTTTTTCTTTGGAAAAGGTCAGGGCACTAAACACTGTGCCTAAGACAATTCCGATCAGCACAACGGTATAAAAAGAAACGAATTGGTCGGGTCCCATGCCCATGGTTTTCAAAAAATTCACGGCCGCATAGCTTTGTTCTGACATGAGAAAGCGAATGGCAAAGGCACCAATAATAAAACTCACGGTAGACGATGTTCCGAGCCAGCGTGTGACAATCAGGGGGTTGACCCGAAAATGTTCATAGGTCAGGCCGACAACTAAAAGAATCAAAGCGGCGATGAGTAAATAGGCCAACCATTCAGCCTCAAACCACCAAAGAATCGGGCCTTGAGTTAGCACGATACATAGCAAAGCAAAGCCGGGTGCTAATAATGCAAAGGTGAATAAATCTTGCTTTTCAAACACTTCTATACGTAGGCTTCGTGGCAGTTTTAGAGAGACCACCATCGCCAAACAACATAAGGCTAAACCTAATTCAAAGGTGTAAAAAATAGACCAATCGTTGACATCGACCAGATAGGGCGACATGATCCATGCCAGTGGAATCCCCAACTGCTGAAAGCCCAAAGCTAGATAAAGCCCACGACCAAAATGAGCACGTTTAAACGCTTGCATGATGTAATACATCCCAAGCGAACTGAGTGGAGCTGCAAGTAAGCCGCTAATCACCCGTGCAAAAATTGCCATTTCATAGGTATGGACGAATAAATGCAGCACCATCACAGCGATAAATAAAACCAAACCAATTTCTGAAAATAGCCTAAATCCATATTGTTGACGGGCTTTAAATAAGATCAGGTTAGAGCTGACATTGGCCATAACAAATGCCGCAGGAATCCATGCCGCTTCTGAAGGCGTTAAACCATATTCACCTTGTAGAAGGGGTAAATTTGCCGTGATAAATCCATTACTTAAACTCCCCGAGATCGCAACAAATAAACCGATAAAGAAGTATAAAAAACGCTTATAGGTGGGATGTGCAATGGCAGCGGGAGAGCCGGGCAAAGTCGGTTTTTCTTCGGGTGTCCAATCCGGAGCAGGTTCCAATAAACGTGGAGATTTGGACATGACGTATTACCCGCAAATACCATGTAGTAAAAACTCAACGGCACGTTTGGCGAGTTTTTCCTGATCTGCTTCGGTATGGCCTTGTAAAGCTGCACGTAAAATGGAAGTGACCATGGCATAGTCTGCCGGTTTAAAGTCTGCTCGACAGCGACCATTTTGAATGGCCTGATCAATCATCGGTTGCAAAATGGCATCACGTCGTTGGTATATTTCAACCATGGCAGGATCATCTCGATCGATCACGCGCCAATATTCCATTAGGGCTGTGAGATAGGGAATATTATAAATATGGTCTTGAATGAGGCGAATAAATCCATCATCGAACTGTGCATAATTAAGCGCACGCTGTTCAAGTCGGTTCAAGGCAGCTTGCATTAAGGCGCGTACCAACTCACGACGGTCATTAAAATTACGATAAAACGTCGCACGTCCAACTTGAGCCTGATCCATGATGAGTTGTAAAGGCGCATTGATTCCGTGAATACGGAATACCTCAACTGCAGCTTCTAAAAGCACTTCTCGGTTTTGCGCAGCGAGTTGTTGACGTGTGGACATTATTCTTTGACATCATCATTCTAAATTTATCTAGCTATTAAACGGACAAAAGTGTCCGAAGTAAAATCGTATTCGATAGCAGTTTTGTAACTTGTCTTTTATGTAGTTCAAATGAAATGAATAAATTATTTATTTTTAAAGGAAAAAATTCATATCTGCATGAATTTTCATCCGCATTCGTAAGACCCTCGAGACATAATTCCTGACAATTAACCCTAAATCGGCAGATAAATAAGGTGAATATCTGCACAAAAATGCTATGCTGAATTTATAAGCAAGATAATTATAAAAATGGAGGGCATCCAATGAGCAAATTAAGTCGGGCTGTGCTGCCTATGCTGTGCCTGTGCAGTTTTTGGATGGTTGGCTGTGATACGACTGACGAATTGCATCGTCCTCAAAATGAACATCGCACTATGATCATTGGCGGTGTCCCTGTAAATGACCATGACTATAAATTACCGCGTGAAGATGTTGCGCTCAATGAAGCTGCCGCAGATGATGATTAGCAGCTATATGCATCAAAAATAGGGTGGACATACTGTCAGTACACGGTAGTGAGACGTGACATGTAAAGAGTCACAGATGCAGTGTGCTACGTCAGATGTGTGAACATTTTGAAGTAGACGTCTTACTTCTGCAGTTTAGTTTGTTGGATTAAAGCCTTACAAACATTTAAAAAGGCTCTGTACTCGCCCAGTATGCCCGAACTGGAATGAACCGTGGTTCAAATGCTTAAATCAGGTCAATCTATCAGGTCTATTTGCCAATTTGATGCCTGAATTTCTAAGTTATTTTGTCTAAGTTGCTGACTAATGCTATCTGCCTGTTTCTGTAAATCTGCCACTGCAATGGTTTTAATCCAACGGATTTCACTTGAGCTATAACGACCATTTTCACGGCGTGAGCTGTCAATAGCTTGTTGCAAGATACGATGCTGTTGGGTCAATAAATCACGTTCATTGAGGACCGAAAGCATGCAGCGTCCTGAACTGGTTTTAGCCTGTGCATTGGTGGCGTGAATCTTTTCAATTAAGCCATAAAGTTCTGTATTTACGGCAAATGCTTCTTGAATTAAAGCATTCGGTTCTTCGCTAGGTGCATCACCTTCTTGAATGAGCACGTTGTTATTGATTCGTTGTTGCAGCGAGGCCAATTTTGTTTGTAAGTCACTGCGTAAAAGTAGGGCTTCGGCTAATTTCATTGTCTTGATATTAATTTGTACTTTTAGCGATCATGCGATGGATTAATGCGGTATTCAAGTTATTTATAGTGAAAAATTTGGTCAATTAAAATAAACACTGCAAATTATAGAGAGAAATTCAGAGAGTCTATCTGTAAAATTGCCACGAATTTAAGTGAAAACGGTGTGACAGTGGAATCATTTTGGATTTTAGGCTCGATTGCGGCAGCGCTATTACTTGGTGCAATGAGCCCGGGGCCAACGTCAATTTATGTGGCGAAGAATTCCATTGCAATTTCACGTAAACACGGTTTATTTACTGCACTTGGTACAGGTTTGGGCGCTGCAATATTTGGGCTTTTAGCGGTATTGGGTTTGCAGGCATTTTTATTGGCTGTACCTTCTGCATATTTGGCTTTAAAAATTTGTGGTGGTTTATACCTGCTTTGGATGGCATTTAAAATTATAAAACATGCCAAAGAACCGATTGAAACTGGTGATGCCAGCAGCTCGCAGATATCACTCCGTCGAGCCTTTACGACTGGTTTAATTACCCAGTTGTCGAATCCGAAAATTGCAATTGTGTTAGCCAGTATTTTTACGGCACTTTTACCGAAAGACATTCCGACGTATTTTTACTTTGTACTGCCAGTTTTGTGTTTCTTTATTGATGCTGGCTGGTGTTCATTGGTCGCTGTGGCTTTGTCGGCAGAAAAACCACGCAAAGTGTATTTGAAGTTTAAAGCGGGTTTTGATCGGGCAGCTGGGGCAGTGATGACAGTGCTTGGATTAAAGCTGATTTTGGGGATGAAGTGATTTACAGTTAAGGTGTAAAGAAATATATTAAAATACAATAATTTATTTTTGAATTTTAATATGTCTAATTACATTTCAGAACCTAATAAGCACATTGAAGACTACTTAGACTATTATTTCGATGGAAATAAGAATTTTGAATATGCTGTATTGTTGAATGGAGCATGGGGTAGTGGCAAGACATGGTTTGTAAAACAATATTTAGAAAAGAAAAAAGATCAGGGAAAAAAGATTTGTTATGTGAGTTTAAATGGTATTACTAAGACTTATATGATTGATGAAGCTATTTTTAAAAGTATTCATCCAATTCTTGGGAGTAAAAGTGCAAAATTAGCAGGTCAAATTTTAAAAGGTACATTGAAAGCAACAATTAGAGTTGATTTAGACAACGATGGTAAATCAGATGGAAATATCTCAGGTAGCATTCCCAATATTGATTTACCAGATTATCTAAAAATTAATGATAACTTCGTATTAGTTTTTGATGATTTAGAACGTTGTGAGTTAAAAAAAGAGGAAGTACTTGGCTATATTAATTACTTTGTAGAGCAGGAAGGAATTAAAACCCTTATTGTGTCGAATGAAGAAGAAATTAAAGATAATGAAGAATATACTAGAAAAAAAGAAAAACTTATTGGAGCAACTTTTTATTATATAGAGGATCAAGAGTTAGCAATTAGAAGTATTCTACATGAGGTTGAAAATAGAGATTTAAACAACCTGCTCACTTCAAATTTTGAATTAATAAAGCAAACTTTTAACCAAGTAGGCTATAAAAATTTACGATCTTTTAAGCAAGCAATTTTTGACTTTGAAAGATTTTATAAAAAAGAATATTTTTCTTATAAAGATTGTTTTGATCCTGACATTTTTAAAAAAGTATTAAAGGTTTTTTTAACACTTTCATTGGAAAATAAAAAAGGAAGATTTAAAGGAGAAATCTTAAAATTTAAGCTTGATGACAAAGAACCTTCGACCAATGAAGAAAAAAGGACTAGTGCTTTTCAACATCTTGTCAGCTATGTTGGTGAAGATGCACACGGTTTCCATAAAAAGTATCAAATGAATCTGAATGATTATATTTTTACTCAAAAGCTTTGGGATCAAATTCTGAATAAAAATATTATTTTAGATAAAATAATTCACGATGAGTTATATGAGTCATATTTTAGATTACAAGAAGAGTCACCCACTTGGTTTAAACTTTGGCATTATTTGGATTTAGAACAAAAAGAGTTCGAAGAACTAGTCAAAGAAGCAAAATTAAGTATTGAACATCAAAGTTTAACTAATGTAACAGATATTCTTCATACGGTTAGTATGTTGGTATATTTCAAAGAAAAAAGTCTCATTTTCTGCTCAATTGAAAGTCTATTAATGTTAGCAATTAGCCAATACAAAAAAATTGTAAATTTACAGGAAAATATTAAAAAATTTGGTTATTTTGATATTAGTGATGAGTCTGGTGGATATGGATTGTATGCTAGAGAAATTCCAGTTTTTCAAAAATTTATACAGGATATTGCTCAAGCATATGAAGATAAATATATTGAAAAAAATGAAGAAAGAGGAAAATTATTATTAACATTAATGGAAAATGATAGTTATGAGTTTCACCAACAAATTACGAATAAATTTTACGATTATCCAATCTTAAATGTATTAGAACCTCAAGACTTTCTTAATCAACTTTTTAAAATTAACTATAGATGTGCTATGTCTGCGATAGATGGATTAAAATCACGCTATACAGCACGTTCCCAAGCTAAAATTTATTTACAGGAAGAAAACTGGTTTGAGCGACTTATTGTAGTAACAAATGAAAAACTAGCTCAGCCTATAACTATTTTGGAAAAGCATAAATTACAAGATAAATTTTTGCCTAACTTAACAGAAATTAAGAACACCGCATACAAAGGCTAAATCGTACTTTCATGGAAAAGTTAATAAATTAAAAGCCAAAAAAAGCCCCCTACAACGTAGAGGCTTTTTCTTATCTTAATCTAAAAATTAAGACACTTTATCACCAGCTTTAGCACCAGTTTCAGGTGAAATCACCCAAACACCTTCGCCATTACCCGCAGCTAAAACCATACCGTTAGAAATACCAAAACGCATCTTACGTGGAGCAAGGTTCGCCACCATCACCACCAATTTGCCTTTTAAGTCTTCAGGTTGGTAGAACTCACGAATACCGCTAAATACGTTACGTGGCTCAGCTTCACCGACATTTAAAGTCAATTGAAGCAGTTTGTCAGAACCTTCAACGTGAGCAGCTTCTAAAACTTCCGCCACACGCAAGTCAACTTTCATAAAGTCTTCGATACCGATAATTTCAGCTTCGCCAACTTTAAGCTCAGGTTTCTTTTCAGCTTTCTTCTCTTTTTTCTTCTCAGCTTTTGGTGCTTCCGCAGGTGCAGCTAAAGAGTCTTTAGACGCATCAACCATCGCAGCAACCGCTTTCGGGTCTACACGTTGCATCAATGGTTGGAACAATGCAATTTCATGATCAACTAAAATCGTTTTGCCTGAAGCAAAGTCGAAAGATTCTAATTTTAAGAAGCTTTGAACTTCTGCTGCCAATGTAGGAAGTACTGGCGCAAGGTAAACCGCCAATTGACGGAACAAGTTGATGCCGACAGAACATACGTCATGCACTTGTTGTTCTTCGCCTTCAATCTTCGCAAGTGCCCAAGGCTTTTTCTCGTCGATATATTGGTTGGCTTTATCAGCAAGCGCCATGATTTCACGGATGGCTGCAGAGAACTCACGTGCTTCATATTGAGCAGCGATTGACGCACCTGCATCAATAAAGCTTTGTACCAATTCAGGCTCAGCACAATTTGCAGAAAGTTTGTTATCAAACTTAGTATTGATGAACTTGGCACAACGGCTTGCGATGTTCACGACTTTACCAACCAAGTCAGAGTTTACTTTCTGAACGAAATCATCAAGGTTCAAGTCAGAATCTTCAACTTTGTCAGAAAGTTTAGACGCGAAGTAGTAACGTAAGTATTCAGGGTTTAAATGCTCAAGATACGTTTCCGCTTTAATGAACGTACCGCGAGATTTAGACATCTTCTGACCGTTTACAGTCAAGAAACCGTTTACGAATAAGCTTGTTGGGGTACGGTAGTTTGCACCTTCAAGCATTGCAGGCCAGAACAACGCATGGAAGTAAACGATGTCTTTACCAATGAAGTGATAAACTTCATTTTTCGAATCTTTTTTCCAGTAGTCGTCAAAGCTTAGGTCAGGACGTTTAGTTTTGATGTAGTTTTCAAAGCTCGACATATAGCCGATTGGCGCATCTACCCAAACGTAGAAATATTTGTTTGGCGCATCTGGAATTTCAAAACCGAAGTAAGGCGCATCACGCGAGATATCCCAATCAGACAGACCTGCTTCAAACCATTCATCCAATTTGTTGGCAATCGACACAGGTAGACGACCTTCATCACGTGTCCATTTTTGTAGGTATTCACCAAAGTTCGGCAGTTTAAAAAAGTAGTGATCTGAAGATTTCTCTACAGGAGTCGCACCACTTAAAGTCGATTTTGGATTGAGTAATTCAGTTGCGTTATAGGTTGTACCGCACACTTCACAAGAGTCGCCGTATTGGTCTTCTGCTTTACATTTTGGGCATGTGCCTTTAATGAAACGGTCAGACAAGAACATCGCTTTTTCAGGGTCAAACAATTGCGTAACAGGGCGTACAGCAATGTTGCCTGCTTCACGGTTCTTAATATAAATCTCAGAAGCGCGTGCTTGGTTTTCAGGGCTGTTGGTTGAGTCGTAATGGTCAAAGTCAACTTTAAAGCCAGCAAAGTCACGCTCATGTTCTTTTTGAACATTGGCAATTTGCTGTTCAGGTGTAATACCGTTTGCTTCCGCACGGAGCATGATCGCTGTGCCGTGAGCATCGTCCGCACATACATAAGTCACGTTATGACCCATTGCACGCATCGCACGTACCCAAATATCTGCTTGGATATAACCGAGTAAATGACCCATATGAATTGGGCCATTCGCGTATGGAAGGGCGTTAGTAACTAAAATATTACGCACGGATATGACTCTCTCATTCGTATTTATGCAATGGGCTGTAATTTTACATGAGATAGCCAGTACTTGCACAAGGGAATAGGTGAAATCTTTGCAAAAGTAAAAAATTCTATATTGCTGACACAATTACAGTGATAATAGGGCATAACTGTGATGCCTAAGAGTAACAAGCCCATGTATGAAGATGACTATGAAGACGATCAGCCAATCACTCGTATTCCTCAAAATGAACAGCGTCATAAATTGGGGCATCACATTATTAAAGATGCGCAGCAATATTTAGAACAGATTTCAGCAGATGAGCATGCCTTACTGATTCAAACTCTGCGTCATTTGGCACAAGATGAGCCTTATTTCGATATTTTGGCCGATGAATTAGATCAGCCGGTAGAAATGAAAGTAGCGAATGATGCTTTAAATTTATTGTATTTTTGGCAACTGCTTCATCAACATGAAAATGATGCAGACTTTGATTTTCTGAATGTCATCAATAGCGAGTTTTTCCAAACTGAAATGTTGAAAGCCTTTGATGCTTTGAATATTGGTGAACATAAAGCAGCGCGCCGTCAGGTACTTTTAGATGCGTTTAAACTGTATAAATTAGACATTCATGCAGGCTGTATCCCAGTGTTATATGCACAGCTTGAAGGCATCTTGACAGACGTGCTGATTCAAACGGGTTTCTTAAGTCAAAATGGCACTAAATTTGTCGATGTCTATAAAATTGTACCGGGGCTTAAAGGCAGTGAAATTAAAAGCCTTTGGCACAAATCTAAAATTGCCAATGAGTTAAATCCGTATTTTGCCGAATTGGCGGCCTATCAAATGGATAACAGCTCTACCGTAGCGATGACCCGTCATAATATTTTGCATGGTACCGATGTCGCGCATTTTAATCAGGGACGGAGTTTTATCCTGTTTATTTGGCTGTTTTCCGCAGTGAGCTTTATGAGTACGGTCAGCAAATAAGTTTAATTTCAAGAGATCAATGCATAGGAGTGGCATTGATCTCTTTGCATTACATCATCCTTTAAAATTAAAAGCATAGAGTAAAATCGACCATACATATTTGTATCAAGCCATTGTGAAAATAGGCAATCACATGGCGTTTTCCTGTGGTTGATTTGTTTCTAAATGCGTCTATTTCAGGTATCTGCTTCAAATCGCGTTATAACTATTGTTAGGCAATAACTGAGAATAGGGTGAGCGAGATGACAACAGAAAGCACATTAAATGATTTAAAAAATAAAGCATCAGAACTCGGTGATGACATACAACTCAAGGCCAAAGAGGCGCAACTAGAAGGCGAAAAAGCACTCGATGGTGCAAAGCATAAAGTTGAAGAGCTCAAGCTTGAGGGTGAAAAAGCCTTAAATGAGGCCAAACATGAACATGCAGAACAGCATGCAGAACAGCATGCAGAAACCAAAGACCGTCTAGAGCAGTTAAAAGCAGAAGCGAGTCATAAATTTGATGAAGCCAAAGTCAAAGCAGCTGAACTTAAACATGAGGCTGTCGAAAAATTTGATGAACTGAAGGTGCAGGCGACAGAGAAATTTGACGAGTTAAAAAAGAAAGCCTCTGACACACTGCATAAGTTTAAAAAAGATGACCAAGCTTAATTGGGTCTAATGAAAAAAGCCGCTCTATCTTGAGCGGCTTTTTTAGGTTTCATTGCTTTAATCCATCTAAATTTTCAGTCTTAATATTTTTGACTTGATCATCGACTACGGTAATCACGTAGCGCATATTGGCAATTTCATAGGTGTAATCTACCGCCAATTTTGCAGGCTGATTTTTCTCTTGCAGCGGATAAGACACCATTTTCATCGGAGAAGCTTGCATACGCGAGCGCATGAGATCGAGGCTATCACCAATCGCCACAGTTTGTCGGTCAGGTGTTTGAATGGCTTCAGTCGCAATTTCTGCATAGGCTGCTGAAGTCAGGAGCATCAAGGCGCATAAAGTCGTTTTATACACAGACTTCTTATACATAGTCTTCCCCATTTTTAAAATTAAAAGTACAAAATGTGCCTTTAGATTGCACATCCATCGCTATGATTATTCTGTTGAAACGACTGAAATATAAACTGAAATTACGCTGAAAATGTATGGTTGATATGTAATCAATTCAAATTTAAAGGCTTTGGTTTAGCCGCAAAAATCAGTTGCAGGTGCATTTTTAAGCGTCACACGTTAGAAAAATTGTTTGAAAGCTGACTAAATTACTCAATTTTATAAGCTTATAGGGATAAGTCATTCATCTCCCTCTTACTCTGGGGCAGATGAACAGGTAAACTATCGCTATTATCTTTTGATGTTCCTGTTTGGAGACAACATAATGTCGTGGCTTTCTTCTCTAAAATCTGTGTTTTCACCCTCCCAAGAGGTGAAAGAGGAGGAAATCCAACAGGTTTTACAAAACTATGTACTTCCCAATTCGAATAATGCCTTAAAAGACCGTATTACTCAGGTGAATGTGCAAGGTCAGATCTTACAGATCACGATTAATACCTTTCCTTCAGAAGCCGATGACTTGCAAAAAATCCATGATGATTTGGCTGATGCGTTAGAAAAATGCGGTATTAACGAGCTGAATATGCATGTGATTCAACAAAAAACAGGGCATAAATCTGAAGGTGGTTGTGGTCATCATCATGCAGAAGGCGAAATTTGTTCTAGCCAAGAAAAAGCTGAAAGTTCAGCTGCAAAAAGTCAGTTACCTCCAGTTGTGGATGCGTCTGCGAAAACACCTGAAGCACCTGCCGAAGTTGATCCGAATAATCCACCGATTCAAAAAGCGGCTCCACAACAGCGTGATGTACCGAAACATCCACGCATTAAAAATGTCATTTTGGTGTCATCTGGTAAAGGTGGTGTGGGTAAATCGACCACCACTGTGAATTTGGCGCTCGCATTACAACAGCTGGGTTTAAAGGTTGGGGTATTAGATGCGGATATCTATGGTCCAAGTATTCCAACGATGCTCGGTAACGCTGGCCGTACGCCTATGATTGAAGCTGAGCAATTTGTTCCTATTGAAGCTTATGGTTTGGCAGTCTTATCGATTGGCCATTTAACAGGTGATAACAATACCCCTGTGGCTTGGCGTGGGCCGAAAGCGACGGGGGCGTTAATGCAGCTCTTTAACCAAACTTTATGGCCTGATCTGGATGTATTGGTCATTGATATGCCACCAGGCACAGGTGATATCCAGTTGACGCTTGCACAGCGTATACCGGTGACAGGTGCTGTGATTGTGACGACACCACAAAATGTTGCATTAATGGATGCGACCAAAGGCATTGAGTTGTTTAATCGTGTACATATTCCCGTGATGGGCGTGGTTGAAAATATGTCGACTCACATCTGTTCGAACTGTGGGCATGAAGAGCAAATCTTTGGTACAGGTGGTGGCGACCAACTTTCAGCCCAATACGACATTCCGCTCTTAGGTCGTTTACCGCTGAATGTACAAATTCGTGAAAATGCCGATGCAGGGAAACCATCTGTGATAGCAGGTGATGATGCTGCTGAAAGCTACATGGCGATTGCACAAAAAGTTGCAGATGCATTACCTCAGGCTGAAAAAGATAAAAACCGTATTTTCTAAGGGTGAACTGAAATTTAAGTTGATCGTATTAAAATCTGGCCTCGTGCCAGATTTTTTATAACGTGGTATTGGGAGTGTTTGAAAATTATGAGTACTGAACTTTAGACATTCAACGATGTCTATGAATTACACATCTAAAAAACGATTTGCACAATTTCTTATTTTTCCTGCGATTATAAGCCGTCTGCCAAGGATAAAATTCTTGAGGCATATCAAAGGATGTCGCGTTTGTACTTAGTTTTTACAAAATAGCTTTCACGATATTTCTATTATTTTGGCTAGGATCAATTCTCTGAACGGCAGTAACTGTACAAACGCATTGTGTCTTAGATTTTTTGCCAAATGTCCTCTGTTACAAGGGGCTTAGCATTGAAAAAATATAGAGGAACAAATAATTTTAAATATTATTTGAAGTCATTAAAACCCACCCATCAAATGAGGGTACGCCTTAGTCTAAGAAATTAAAAAGCCCGGTAATTACCGGGCTTTTTAATTGGTTTTTTAGGAGGAAAGAGACGGGTTTGCTTTACGTTTAGCAGTGATAATATTCACCGTAATTGCGATGATGACCATGATAATGCCTACAATATCTGTAATGGTTTCTGGAATAATCATACACAGCGCACCCACACCTAAAAAAATACGCCAGAACCAGTTGAGATAAGTCTTGAAATAACCTTCAACTGCGGAGCCTAAAGCGAGAATTCCTATCACTGAAGTGACAGTAATACTCACTATAGTTGTCCATGCAGGAAAGGCAAATTCTCGAGCATTGACTGCAACATTGGTGGTATCAATCATCAGCATGGCAGGGTTATAAACGAATAAAAATGGAACAATAAAACCAGCAAGAGATAGTTTTAAGGCCTGAAACCCAGTGCGCATTGGATCACCGCCTGCAATTCCTGCACCAGCAAAGGCGGCAAGGGCAACTGGTGGGGTGATGTTTGC
The DNA here is from genome assembly GCF_013420015.1 of Acinetobacter sp. YH12039. NCBI lineage: Bacteria > Pseudomonadati > Pseudomonadota > Gammaproteobacteria > Moraxellales > Moraxellaceae > Acinetobacter > Acinetobacter sp. YH12039. Next base: position 65,189 of record NZ_VOZA01000001.1, read on the forward strand.
AAATAAACCAAAATAGAACACAAACATATGCGCGACTAATACAGGAATATCAAAGTTTGCGAGTGCTGGTGCTGCCATAGTGGCAGTAATGATATAGGCCGGAATAGATGGAAGCCCCATGCCTAAAATCATCGATGCAATCATGGTCAAAAATAAAGTGAGAAAGAGACTACCTGCACCTAAACTCATAATTGAAGAAGTCATTACTGAACCAAAACTTGTCAGACTTACTACGCCGATAATAATACCAACGACAGCACAAGCAGCCATCACAGATAATGATTGTTTGGCTCCATCAACGAGCGCATCTAAAATATCTTTTACACCCATTCGTGTTGATTTTCTTATAGCTGCTACAAAGATGGTCAGGACGATGGTGTAGACAGCAGCATAGCTCACAGGAATATTTTGAAATAAGAAAAAGACCAGTGCCAAAATTGGAATAAGTAAATGTCCACGCTCTTTTAGAACTTCTTTTACTTTTGGTAAATCAGCTTTAGGTACGCCTTTCAGATCATCTTTACCCGCACGGAAATGAACTTGAGCCATGACGCCAAGGTAATACAATAAGGCAGGTAATAATGCGGCTAGTGCAATCGTGCCATAACTCACGCCAGTTGTTTCGGCCATAATGAAGGCACTCGCACCCATGACTGGCGGCAAAATTTGTCCACCGACGGATGCACTGGCTTCAACGGCACCAGCAAAATTCTTGTGATAACCAATTTTTTTCATCAATGGAATGGTAAATGAGCCTGTGCCAACAACATTGGCAACAGCAGTTCCATTAATACTGCCCATAAATCCACTTGAAATTACAGCAACTTTGGCAGGACCACCTTGTTTATGACCCGCCAATGCCATGGCAAGATCATTGAACAATTTCCCCATACCTGATTTTGCAAGAAAAGCACCAAAAAGGATAAATAAGAAAATAAAAGTGACGGATGCACCAATTGCCGAAGAATATAAGCCTTCGGTTTTTAAATACATATGTCCGAAAATGTCGCTGATGGTATAAGGGCGAGTAATTAATCGATCTGGCAACCAATCAAAGTGACTGATAAATGTATAGGTCAGGAAAATTAAACTTAAAATGGGCAGCATCCACCCCATGACCCGGCGAGTTGCTTCTATGACTAATACCACACTCATAATTGCAAACGCGATATCTAAGGTATTTGGAATACCACCTCGAGTGGTCATAATAGATTGATATTCTTTCCATAAATATAAAAAACTGAAGATGGAAAGCAAAGCCAAGAACCAATCGAGAAGTGAAATATGCTGTCGGGAGCTTGTTTGACGAGCTGGATAGAGTAAAAAAATGAGTGCTAGGCCAATAGCGACATGGGCTGCACGCTGTATTAACTCAGGTAAAGGATTAAACGTAATAAATAAATGAAATAATGAATAAAAGATCGCTACAAATGCAACAAAGTAGGTAACAGATTTGCTCATATTGATTCGAGTAACAGATTCCCGATCAAATTTTTCTAATATGGCTTGTTGTTGTTTCTCATCGAGTTGTTCTAATACAACTTTATCTTCTTTGGAATTCATAGGCATTCTCCAATCCACCAAGACTTCCATTTGGGTTGATATTGAACCGAGATGTTGACCAAACTATAGTCTGGGTAACTTTGAAAAATAGACCAAATTTTTTGGTCAGCGAGGATCGTGCCTTGCATATTTCTAGAAATCACCCAGTTGATTTCATCTATATTTTGATTGACCCGCATTCTAATCACACCATTTTTTTGAAACTCAATGGGATAATTTGAGGGTGTACCTGCACCAAATGAAATCAAATCGGTGTGGCGCAGTAAAAACTTATTCTTTTGACGCTGATATTGTTCAGACCAAGCCGTCTTTTCTACTGAATGCTTCCACTGTAAATCAAATTGATCAGTTGAAATTTTGCATATATCAGTTTCAACTCTAACCTGCGTATACAGTGTTGGATAGCTAGCATAGATTAAGAAGAACAATATAAAAAATGCAGTATAAACTGCATTTTTTTGAAGCTTATTATTTTTTAGCCACTTCATCATAGTAGCGTTTCGCGCCTGGATGTAGAGGCGCTACAAGGCCTTGTTGAGCACCTTCAAGCGTGATTTCTGTTGCTGCTTGGTGTGAAGTTGCCAATTGAGGCAAACTGTCAAAGAAAGTTTTTGTTAGTTTGTAGACATCATCATCCGATATATCTGTGCGAACAACTAATGCATTTTTAATTGCGGCAGTTTGAATGTCCGCAGTATTGCCATATGTGCCTTTTGGAATAATCATCGGTAAGAAATAACTTTGATCTTTAGCTATTTCTTTGACTTTATCTGCATTGATTGAAACTAACTGTAGATCAAAGCTTTGTTGAAGTTCCATGAGTGATGAATTTGGAATGCCACTGGTCAGGAATGCTGCATCAAGCTTGCCACCTTTTAAAGCATCAGCGGCTTCAGCATAGCCCAAATAATCAACTTTAATATCTTTATAGGTGATTCCAAAACCATTCAACAGTGTACGTGCATTTACTTCTACACCTGAATTTTGTGCACCTACAGCGATACGTTTACCTTTCAAATCTTCGATATTTTTGATCCCTGATTTTTTAGAGGTTACGATTTGTACGTAGTTTGGATAAAGCGCTGCGACTTGGCTGACATTCTCAACTTTACCATTTGCGAAACTTCCTGCTCCGTTCAGTGCTTCTGTTAAGCTGTCACTCATAACAAATGCCATTTCAACTTTATTCTGTTTCAGAAGGTTTAAGTTTTCGACGGATGCACCTGTAGTTTGAGTCTTAGAATTTACACCAAAGGTTTTGTTATAAATTTCTGCAAGACTTGTCCCAATCACATTGTAAGGTCCTGATGCTCCGCCAGTTGCAATGGTTACGAACTTGGTTTGAAGTTTGTCAGATGTAGCAGTTTCTGCGCTTTTTCCTTCCGTGGTATTTTTTGAAGTAGATTGATCATTTGAGCAAGCAGTAATACACGCCAAAGTAACCGAGAGTAACGTGAGTTTTGTCCATTGGTTCATAGAAACGTCCTTTTACACATAAATTTTGAATATTGATTTGATGAGTTTTAATTTTAATTTCCACTACTCAATTGAACATAACTTAATCAATTATTTTTGAAAAGTATTTTTTTTTATTTTTTAGTCTCCAATAAATAATGGTTATGCGTAAGAATGGCATGGAGCTATATCGTTTATTTTAATAATATTTTGTTACGTGTAAAAACTGTAGGGTATACATGGAATCATGTGAAATTTCTTTTATAAATATAAGTTCAAGATATTTCTTTGAATTGTAAGGTGCTCTGAATGACTGTTCAGCTAAGGTTTTGTTTTTCTATTTAAGTTACTGAATTTATAATTAAATAAGGAGTTTTTTATAAGCATTTCTATTTTTTATTTTGCTAATACGAAACAACTGAATTAATCTTCGCGGATTAAGTTTGAGGTCAAAGTATGATTTCATGGTTTTTTATTGGTCTAGTTATCAGTATTTTGTTAACGCCGGGACCAACCAATACCTTACTCGCATCTTCGGGTATTCAAGTTGGGCTACGTAAATCATTCCGACTCATTCCAGCGGAAGCCTTTGGTTATCTTATTTCGATTAGCCTATGGGGTTTTCTCATTGGTAAAATTTCCGTACATCTGCCTTTACTGCCGACCATTTTAAAACTGTTTAGTGCTGGCTATATTCTATTTTTGGCTATGCGATTATGGCGTACAGCAACTGTTGCTGAAAATTTTAATCAAAAGGGCATTCGTGCACGCGAACTCTTTGTTGCGACGTTATTAAACCCCAAAGCATTATTATTCGCATCTGCGATTTTTCCTGCATTGGCTTGGCAAAATGCGCAGTATTATGTAGCTCACATGCTGATCTTTTTGTTGTTGATCGTTCCTATTGCATTTTTTTGGACCTTCCTTGGTTCAGTTTTGGCATCGAATAAAATTAGTTGGCTCAATCAAGCCAATTTACAACGAACAGCGTCATTGGTCTTGGTTAGTTTTTCGATACCACTGAGTTATTCTGCGATTTTAAAACTCTAAATTGATTTCAAAATGACTAAATCCGCTTAGTTCGGCAAAGCTTATTTTCATTAAGTCGGATTTCAGTTAAAGTACCACGCAATAATTGATTTAAGTTTTTGGATAGAGATAAATGGCTATTAAGTCTGATCGTTGGATTCGCGAAATGAGCGAAAAACACGGCATGATTGAACCGTATGCAGAAAACCAAGTCCGTTATGATGAAAATGGCGAAAAGCTTATTTCGTATGGCGTGTCGAGCTATGGTTATGACGTGCGTTGTGCTCGTGAATTTAAAGTCTTTACCAATGTTCATTCAGCAATTGTTGACCCTAAAAACTTTGACGATAAAAGCTTTATTGATATCGAATCAGACGTTTGTATCATTCCGCCGAACTCGTTTGCACTAGCACGTACAGTCGAATATTTCCGTATTCCACGTAATGTGTTAACCGTTTGTTTAGGTAAATCAACCTATGCTCGCTGCGGTATTATTGTCAATGTGACACCTCTTGAACCAGAGTGGGAAGGTCACGTAACTTTAGAATTTTCAAATACAACCAACTTGCCTGCACGTATTTACGCGGGTGAAGGTGTCGCACAAATGTTGTTCTTTGAATCAGACGAAGTGTGTGAAACCTCTTATAAAGACCGTGGTGGTAAATACCAAGGTCAAACCGGTGTGACATTACCGAAAGCTTAATCCTTCGGATTGAGTTTAAAAAAGCGGGCGAATTAGCCCGCTTTTTTGTTGGGTCATTCATCGGAAAATAGACCATTCGGTGGGGAAGTTTTTGCAATTGAGTAATTATTCAGCATAATAAAAAGTTAAGTGACTGGTCTATCACAAGTCTCCATTTAAGGAATAAATGGACAATAACATCAAAGCCAGTTCTCAGGAATAAATATAAGAGAGATGCAGAGCATCTGATAAAAGGAAGGTCGAGATGACTCAATTCACCCAGGCTAAGTTATTCCGCCAGAGTTGCTTAGCAGCCGCAGTCAGCATGTTCGCTGCACCATCTGTTTATGCGCTTCAAGATTTATCAGATGAAGCACTTTCAGCCACAACGGGTGAAGGTGTTGCACTCACTTTAGAAAATTTCAAAATGGTCTTTCAAGGCCCAAATGACCGTTCTACAGCTTCTAGTTATGCGTCAGGTATGGTTGATCCTGGGAAAAACGATACAGGTTTTATTCGGATTATTCCTACTGGTGAAAACTATGAACAATTAGGGCAGCGTGCTTACGATAAAATCTACAAAGCAGCTTATGTTGATGCTTATCAGCAAGGCCGAGTTACGGGCTATAACGGTGTTTATGACTCAACTTTCTTAAGTTCTAAAAGCACTTATGAGACCAATAATGCTACACGTATTACCAATGAAACCATAACAACATATTCAACAGAATATCGTGGTCGATTAGTACAGTCTTATCTTGAATCGCCAACGATGAAGGCATATTACGATCAGCGTTATAAAGACTATTATAATGGGTCATCGTGGTTAATGGATTTCGAGGAAGATGGAACAACGAAAGAATCAATTATTCCAGGACTAAAAGAAAAGTCACAAACTGCTGCTTTAAAAAATACCTATGAAATGATTGAGTTACTATACGGTAACAATAGTACGGGTAATTTACCGACCACTTCGACTTTTTATAAAAATTATGTCTCAGGAAAAATTACACGTTCAAATCTTATTGATCCAACAAAAGATGCTCAGTTAAATGCCAAAGCTGCAGAAACCCTCAATCAGTTGGCAACGGACTATGCCAAGCTTGAAGCTCAAAAGGCGAGTGATTCAGCATTAGCAACGGTGAAAAAAAATGCTGAAATTACAGCAAAACAAATTGCCTCGACTGCGACCGTATCGAGCCTCAGATCGAAAGCAGATGTATTTATATATGGCTTAGCCCTGTCCAATAGCAAAGATAAAAATGGAAAAAGTTCATTAGCAACGCGCTATACAGACCAAGGATTTAATTGGGGTACAGCAGAAAACCCATGGCTTTTCCATGCGGGTAATCAAGATGTTGAACAATTTGCGAAAGATAATAAGGGGAATGTTGGTTACTTAGCGATTGAGGCACCATTAAAGAAAATTGCGGCAGATGATGCATCTAACAACATCAAGCTTGGTTTGTGGATGGATGTATTTTCACGGTCGTTGAATTCAAGCAATGTCGTCGATCCGATTACCGGTGCGCCGACTAGCGGCTTAGATAAAGACTATCGTTTACGTACTCAAATTGTTGCGAATGGCCTGAGTTTTAATGGATCACAAGTTCGAATTTTTCAAACCCTAAAATCTACAAATACAAATTACAACCAAACCTTAGGTTTAGCCAGTTTAATTCGTATTAATACCAATGATCGTGCTGAGTCACTGAGTATCAATGATGGAGATTTGGATGCTCGCGGCATGCGTATCAGTACAGCTGCACGCCCTGAATTGGATGATGGAACAGCAGCGACACCAGCGATGGATCGATCTGCAGCTCCAATCTTTCATGAAACTGAAGGTCTATATTTATATAGCCCAAATATCAATTTAGTTTTAGGAAATATGTATCAGCCCTTTATTGTGGGTTCAGAAGGTCGAAATATTATTTTGGAAGTGACACGTATTCCAAATGTACCTTCTATTTACAGTAAAATTTATACTTACTATACGGATATCGCTGGTAATACCACAGGTACATCGGGTTTAAATGCCTCAGACTTTAAAGGATCAACCTGTAACGTCTATAGTTGTGGCACGGAGTTAAAAGCAAACTCTTCAGATGCGACAGCACTATATCAAGGACGTAATGCAACACACAGTAGCATTGCGATCGGTACAGTAGAGCGCTTGCCTGGTAATCTGTTGAATGCAAAAAGTACGGATACTGCGACAGGTGTGGTGTTTAAAGGTGTCAATGGACAAAGCACGAATTTAGGATCTGTTGCCATAGATGGCGTATTGATTCAGCACTTAAAAATAAGAACAACAGGGCTGTAGGAGAAATCACATGTATAAAATTTTATGCGCTGTTGTTTGTGCTGCACTGACACAAACTCATGCAGGTTTAGTGTCTATGGATAATAGGGAACTTACCGCTGCAACCGGTCAAGGCGGTGCAGATCTCAGTTGGACACTTTCCTTAAATCATCAATATGCCAATGATATGTCAAAAAACAACATATCAATCATGGATGCGAATGGTAAAACAACGCAAGCATTTTATGGATATCAATGTTCATCCAATGAGTTTTGTCGCTTAGCACTTGCGCCCAATAATCATGTGGATGCAAATGGTAATAAGAAATGGTTGGTGTTTAAACAGTTTCAAGGAACGTTACAGATCGATCAATTTTCACTAGATGGTGTGACGATTATCAATCGTGAAGGTAATCCACAAACGGCTATGCAGTTGACATTTTATGATGATAAGCCATTAAAAATTAGGAATTTAGGCTTTGCTACGTTGGCGGTGGAAACAGGTACGACAGGTAAGGAAGGTTACGAGAATACCAGTACTTATACGACCTATACCGAAAAGAAAGCTGATGGAACAACTTCAACTTTAGCTGTGCCTGATTTTGATCGTGGTTCAGAACAAGGATTTATGGGTGTTAATGTGCATGGCAACATGCACATGAGTGGAAAGTTAAACATCTTCAGTTTTAACTGCACTGGAAATGGTGCAGGTCGCTGTTAATCAGCTGTGACTGAATATAAGGATATAGTGATGAAAAAAATAACAACTTTGACGGCACTCGCAACCAGTATTTTACTTGCTCAACACACCTATGCTTTTGAAGCAATGACCGACGAAAGCTTGGGTGCAGTTACTGGCCAAGATGGTATTTCGATTACCCATGAAGTTTCTAGAGTCAAAGTCGATCAATTAAATTGGGTTGACCCAACCGACCAAAATAAGATGAAAATGGGTTTGCACAATGTGCAAATAGATGGCGTTGGGCAAAGCACCATTACATCAAAATTAGATTTTGATGTTGGGACTACGGATGCTGGTGTAGGCATGCGTATAGCTGCGAGTGTCAGCCCATTTACGGCTGTTGCACAAAATATTATGTTGCTGTGTCAAGGAACAACGTGCCAAACGCCTACACAAAATTTAGGTTCACTTACGATTGCAACATCTTCACCTTTAAAAGTATTACTTGAAACCAGCAATGGTCTATTTAACCGTAATGATACGGCGTATATGGAATTTCAATTGCAAAATGCCAGTATTAGTCATGGTATGAATGGATATAGCGTAACCTTAAAGGACTTTAACTTTAACTTTGCTGGTTCAGGTTATATGTATGTTGCAGCTGATGAAGGCATTGTTCTCACCACAAAATCCACAGGGAGCAAAGATCATACGGTCAATTTGGGGCGGGTCAAGGACACATCAGATGTGCATAGCTCACGTAGCGATGCCACAAACCCCGGCGTTAATATCGATTTACGATACGGTACCGATGGTGGTGCACAGCGCAATTTAATTCGTATGGGAGCATCGGGTGCTGTCACTAATGCACGAGTGGCCTTAAACGCCAATCAAGAAGGAATCAAAGATTTTGGTCTAGCAACGAAAGCTTCAGGATATGAGTCTGTTGGTTCAGGTGGTTTACATTTAGGAGTGCGCGCGGATTTTACTTCAAAGGATGATCCGAGTCTTGTTGCAGGTCAAGCACCGACAACCTTAGAAATTGGCCATACGGGTATTGGTAGTTATGCCATTGAATTTTCTAATTTAACGTCTTTAGTTGCTGATAAAAATGCCTATATTGATTTTGGCGATATTTATATCAATACCATTCAAGCCAAAAGCCTTGATTTTCTGGTAAATGATAAATTAAAAGCGACATTAGGCTTAACCAATAATGTTTTAACCCAGAATCTGTCAAATCAAACGGCGGGTGGAAATTTTGCACTTGTGGCGATTCGTGGTATGGATTTTCAGTCCATCGCGCGTACCGCACGATTTATTTCTGATAACTCAATTGCTGCAATTGCAAGTAATGACAACAGTTGGGGGATTGGTATCCCGATTTATAATATGAATGCCAATGTTGCATTATCAGAGAAAAAATACAGTTATAAAAATGCGGCTGAAAAATCAGGTATTGGCTATAACCTTGTAATGAGCACAGATGGTTATGGTGTTGATAAAAAAACAGGAACACCAAGTACAACTTCCATTATTTTGATTGATGGTAAAAAAGGTATTAATGGTCAAGAAGTCAATTATTATGCAGGCTTACGAAACATCAATGCCCTTATTCAATCTGATGGTGTGATTGGTTATGAAAATGATGGCATCTATGTACGTGCAGATAATTTATTGATTGCAGCTAATGCCGAGTTAGCGATTGGTCAACTTCCGGGTTCAACCTATAACTGTGCGACTACAGCTTCTGCCAAATGTGGGACTACAGTACCTTTAGATAATTTCTCTAAACGTGATGATGTGTTGACGAATATTGCGTTTAAACTTGATGGTAAAGGTGAGCTATTTATAGTACCGGGCCTAAATGACAGTGCAGAAAATAATTATTTATCTTTTCGTGGAAGCTTTGAATTTAAAGCATTAACAGATGCTGAAAAGAAAGATCAAAAAGTTATGGGAAGCTATTTAAGTTTGATGAATGAAGATGTAAATGCCAGCGGTGTCGTTTCAGCTTCAAGTATCAATATTAATAAAATGCAGGGCGATCTAGGTTTTGATGCTCGAATTAAAATGAAACAAGATTCGGTAGAGTTTGATAATCAGGTGAAATTCAATCCAACCAATAATATGTCTAAAGCGTTTCGTGCAGAAGTATCGATGTTAACAAATGGCAATATGCAAAAGATGGCGGATATAGCCCTAACCGGTGGAACAATGCGAAGCACCATGGGGATTACTCCGCGCTAGTCAATTTAAATCAATAACAAATAAATAAAATAACGAACAGGGAATTTGTTATGAAAAAGAAGTTAATCAGAGGTTTGATCTTCTCGACATTTGCGATGAGTAGCTTATCTCATGCAATGATGGCTTTAGATGATGAAAGCTTATCAAAAGTTGATGGTCAAGCATTACTCTCCATGGAATATACGCAGGGGTATAATTCTGTGGATGAGAGTGGACAAGCCGTAGACCAATCCAATGTCGGCTTTTATAAGCTTGGTTTAGAAGCTGAAATGGAGCTCAATGCCAATATTAAAAAGCTGCAATTGGGTTGTGGTGGTGCAAATGGCTCAGGGGCTTGTGATATTGATATCGATCATATTTCATTGAGTGGATTGCCTGTAAATAGCAATTATACGTCTGATGAACGTGCGGCAACTTCTGCTTTGTTGACCAATCCTTTTATCGAAATTGCAATTAAAGATCCCAAATCAGCTGCAACTCGTGAAGTGATGGGCTTTCGTCTGAGCGCTGAAAAAATTTCTGGGTTAATGACATTAGGTACAGAAAATAGTAATACACCCAATGGTATCAACACCTTTAGTGGGTATATGAAAACCAAAGCGTCTGCGGGTGTTGCAACAACTGCCGAGCGTGTGATGGACTATGCTTCTACGCAGCAATACATTGAAGGGGCAGTTAAGGGGACATTATTTGGTGCTGAAGTTGATCTACCGCTTCACTACAAATCAGATAATTATTCTTTTAATTTAAAATCAACCACAGCACCTTTTACAATTCCAGCCACTGTCGTGAGCGGGAATAGAATTAAGGATAATATTGCGGTATTAAAAGGCACAGGTACAGTTGATCGTCTAGATTTTAGTGGTCCATTAGAAGCTCAGATCTCTCTACTTGGGTTAAATATTAATTTGAATAAAGACGTAACAGGCTATCTTACTGGACTACAAACCGATATTACGGTAAATCAAAGTTTAGGTTTGATCCATGCACTTTATCTAAATAACCCTGCTTCGTTATCCTTACAAGCTCAAAAAATACTCTGGCCTGGTGCTGCAGTTGCAGCAGAAAGAGGTTGGTGGTTGGCGATGGAAGATGAGGTCGATTTGGGGAGTATTACACCTTCAGATAAAGTGGCGATTACGGATGAAGTGTTGAAACAAACGATCGCTGGAATTAACCATGACTTAAGTACCAATGTTCGTAATTGTGGAGATTTAATCTTTGGTTGTGTTGCAGGTTCGGCTTTAGATGTTAAAGAAATTAAAAACCCGTCATTAATTGATTTCCCATTAAACAATTTAAAACTTTCTGGACAGGAGTTTCGTTCTAACTGCTTCGGCGGGCTGAAATTCTGTTAAGGCTTAAAGTATTTAATATAAAAAAATCCCGCACTTAGCGGGATTTTTTTATATTTAGCGCAAATTATTTTGCAATTTTCGCTAAAAGGTCTTCTTTACTGAGGTTGCTTGATTCTTCATCACGGCGACCTTTGTACTCAAATGTACCAGCATCCAAACCTTTCTCACCAATAACGATACGGTGTGGAATACCTGTTAACTCGATATCAGAGAATTTAACACCAGGACGCTCATTACGATCATCAAGAAGAACATCATAACCAGCAGCAGTTAATTCTGCATACAGTGCTTCAGCTGCTTCCATTGTACGTGGTGACTTATGTGCATTCATTGGCACGATAGCAACTTCGAAAGGAGCAATTGCAGACGGCCAAATAATACCTTTGTCATCGAAGTTTTGTTCAATCGCAGAAGCAACAACACGAGTTACACCAATACCGTAGCAACCCATAGTCACAACGAGAGGTTTGCCATCTTCACCTAAAACTTTGCAGCCAAGCGCTTCAGAGTATTTTTGACCCAACTGGAAGATATGACCAACTTCGATACCACGTTTAATCAAGATTGTACCTCGACCATCTGGAGAAGGGTCACCTTCAACAACATTACGCAGGTCATAAACTTCGGTGTATTGTGCATCACGTTCCCAGTTTACACCTACAGCATGTTTATCAACTTGGTTTGCACCAGCAACAAAGTCTGAAAGTACAGACGCTGCACGGTCAACAATAACGGTAATGCCTTTTTCGGTTAAGCCTTGAGGGCCACAGAAACCAGCAGTTAAGCCTAAGTCAGCTAATTGTGCTTCAGTTGCAAAAGTTAATGGAGCAGCAATTAATGGGTGTTTTTCTGCTTTAATTTCATTCAGTTCATGGTCACCACGTAGGAATAAGGCAACCACTGGTGCAGCTTTACCTTCTTCAGCAACACCTTGAACCAATAATGCTTTGACAGATTGAGTAGGGTCTGATTTAAGGAATTCAGAAACCTCAGCAATGGTTTTTTGATTTGGTGTATCAACAATTTCAAGTGCTTTAGTTGGAGCAGCACGTTCACCTACTAATACTGCTTCCGCCATTTCTACGTTAGCAGCATAATCTGACTCTGTAGAGAATGCGATGTCATCTTCACCGCTAGACGCAAGGACGTGGAATTCGTGTGAACCAGAACCACCAATTGAACCTGTATCCGCTTGAACTGGACGGAAATTTAAACCTAAACGAGTGAAAATTTTGCAATAAGCTGCATACATCTTGTCATAGGTTTCTTGTAAAGAAGCTTGGTCAACATGGAAAGAATAGGCATCTTTCATGATGAATTCACGTGAACGCATCACACCGAAACGAGGGCGGATTTCGTCACGGAATTTGGTTTGTACTTGGTAGAAGTTTGCAGGCAATTGCTTATAGCTTTTCAATTCATTGCGAGCAAGATCTGTAATCACTTCTTCATGTGTAGGGCCAAGTACAAAGTCATTGTTATGACGGTCTTTAAAACGTAAAAGTTCTGGACCATATTGTACGAAACGACCTGATTCTTCCCATAAAGATGCGGGTTGAGTGACAGGCATCAGGACTTGAAGTGAACCAGCACGATCCATCTCTTCGCGGATAATCGCTTCAACTTTATTTAATACGCGAACGCCCATCGGCAGCCAAGTGTATAAACCTGAAGCCAATTTACGAATCATCCCGGCACGAAGCATAAGCTGATGTGAAATAACTTCAGCATCGTTTGGGGTTTCTCTTAACGTTGCAAATAAAAAGCGACTCGCGCGCATGGAAACTGTCCTAAAAAATTAAGCGTTAAAGTGGAGAGTATACAATAAAAAATGAGGTGAACATTTTCCAAAGTCACCTCATTTTAGATTTTGTCATTATGACATGATTTTTTTGGCCTGACGTGCAAGGAAGTTTCGGAAATCATCCAAATAGGTAAAAATCACTGGAACAACCACGAGTGTCAGTAAGGTAGAAGTAATCACTCCGCCAATCACGGCATGTGCCATTGGCGCGCTTTGTTCACCGCCTTCACCTAGACCAAGTGCAAGCGGAACCATACCCATCACCATTGCACTGGTGGTCATTAAAATGGGGCGTAAACGGGTTTTACCTGCTTCAATAATTGCGTCATAACGATCTACACCATGATCCATGGCTTTTTTAATAAAGTCGATGAGTAGAATTGCGTTCTTTGTCACCAAGCCCATGAGCATAATAATCCCGATAATGGAAAAGAGGTTCATGGTTGAATTAAATAAGAATAGGGCTAAGAAAACCCCAATCAATGATAAGGGTAATGAAGCCATAATGGCTGCAGGGTGAATGAAGCTATTAAATTGTGAACCCAAAACAATATAAATAAATACAATAGAGAGGGTAATCGCTGTCATTGCATAACCCGCAGACTCAGCCATATCTTTATTGGCACCTTGCGTGACAAAACTATAACCCGGTGGCAAGTCGAAGTTTTTCTCTATCTCATTGATTTCGGCACCAATATCACCCGCAGGACGTCCTGCTGTGTTGGCTTCAACCATTACTTCACGTGCCAGATCACGACGGTTAATTTGTGAAGCACCAAGTGTTTCTTCAAAGCTTGCCACACTTGCCAATGGAACTAAAATAGGTAAGCCTGCAGCATCGGTTTTTTGTGATGTGATGTACATGCTTTGAATGTCAGTTGGCAGTCGACGCTGATCTTCAGTGAGTCTTAAATTTACATCATAGGTTTCGCCTTTATCATCCTTCCACGTTGTTACATTATCCCCCGCAAGAAGAGGGCGTAACACATTGGCGATCTGATTGACGGATAAACCTAAATCACTGGCTAAAACGCGATTGATATGTACACCTAGCGTCGGTTTAGGTTCTTTGAGTGAGCTTTCTAAGTCGACAATACCGTCGACTTTCGAAATTTCTTTCATGAAGCGGTCAGATATGCGTTGTAACTCATCCAAGTCGGGGCCTTTAATCGAGATCATGACCGGCTTTTGACCGCCCGAAACTGTTTCATCAGCTGAGGCAATCGAGGTAATAGTAATTCCTGCCACATGTTTTAAACGTGTACGGAATTCATTGTTGAGATCCGTTAAGGTTTGACTACGCTCCGTACGTGGTGAAACGGTGACACGAATGCTGGCATGGTTTTTGCCGCGGTCAGTAGCACTATTAATGGCACCATAAGTGGCTTTGACTTCTGGATGCTGGCGAATGATACGATCTACTTGCTTAAGCTTCGCCTGTGAATATTCAAGGGTTGCATCAACGGGTGTTTCAAATTTGATCCGAATTTCACCTTTGTCTGGTACCGGTACAAATTCGGTTCCGATCAGTTTGGATAAACCCAATGCACCAAATAATGATGCAACGGCGATTAAAAGGGTGATGAGACGGAACTTTAAAGCAAGCTTGAGTAATTTTTCATAATGATGGCTTAAGTTGTCGAGTTTGCCCGAAATCCAGTTAAAGAAGCATTTGATTTTTCCCGGCTTTTTATTAGGATCGTGGCGCTCTGCCCAGTGAGCAGACAACATCGGGTCAAGGGTGAAACTCACAAACATTGAAATCAGTACAGCAGTACTGACGGTTACACCAAATTGATAGAAGAACCGCCCAATAATACCGCCCATAAATGCCACAGGTAAAAATACCGCGACAATGGTCAAGGTCGTGGCCAATACAGCTAAACCAATTTCTTTCGTGCCGTCGAGTGCTGCGGTGACGTGGTCCTTGCCCATATCGGCATGGCGGACAATATTTTCACGGACCACAATGGCATCATCAATCAGGAGACCGATACTCAGCGAGAGAGCCAGTAGGGTCATCATGTTGATGGTAAAACCAAAAATCCAAACAAAGGTGAGGGTGCCCAGTAGCGAAATCGGTAGGGTTAAACCTGTAATGGCTGTCGAACGAAATGAGCCGAGAAATAACAATACAATGAATACCGCAAGTACAGCACCTTCAATTATGGTACGTGCCACATCTTTAATGCTGCCACGAATACCTTTAGATGAATCAACCACAATTTCTGCGGTCGTGCCCTGCGGCAATTGCTGTTGAATTTTACTTAAGGTTTTACGGGTATTATCAACAACCTCAATCACATTAGAGTCCGAACTTCTCAGAATGTCGACAGCGACGGCTGTTTTACCATTCAGATAAGCACTCGACTCCATTTCAGCTTGGCTATCTTCTATTTCGGCAATTTGTTTGAGATAAATCGGCGCGCCATTTTTATTGGCAACCACTAAATCACCGAATGAGTTTGGGTGAATAACCCGAGATTTAATTTCGACCACCAATTCTGAGTTCTTTTGTTTTAAAGTCCCCCCTGGAACTTCAATATTTTCAGATTTTAGGGTGTTTATAACTTGGTCTATCCCAATCCCGAAACTTTGTAATTTTTGCGGATTTACTTGAATACGAATTTGACGCTGTGCATCACCCAATAAATTGACCGTACCGACACCGGGAACCGTTCTAAGCTGGGGCACAATCCGTTGATTCAGATAGGAACTCAAATCACGTAAAGACATGTCCTTCGATTCAAAAACAATCGACATAATCGCACTGGCAGTAGGGTCATAACGTTCTACGATGGGGTCATCAATTTCATCACGAAATTGTGCGGTTACTGGTGCAATTTTATCTCGAATATCCTGTGCAGCTACAGAGGACGAGACATCTAGATTAAATTCGACAATAACCGTGGATAAACCTTCACTGGATTGAGAAATGACTTGCTTGAGGCCTGAAATGGTATTGATCTGATCTTCAAGTTTCTTGGTGATTTCAGATTCGACAGACTCAGGAGAAGCACCCGGATAGTTGGTGTAGACAACAACAAAAGGGAAGTCGATATCAGGAAACTCTTCAACACCCATACGTTGCCAAGATGCGAGTCCTAGTACCATCAGACAGAACATCATCATGATAGTGAAAACAGGATATTTCACACTAATTCGGGTTAACCACATAACAACTGTCCTGCCTTATTCTTTTAATTTTGGCTGATACTTACATCTTGTTTGATATCTGAATCATTAAATTTAATTCGGCTGATCAGATCACTATTTTGTAAGCCCTGAACAATCGCGGTGTTATTGCTATAACTCTGATTCAAAATTTGTACAGGTACTTTGGCAATTTTATTTTGACGAATGACCCAGACGTAAGGTTTATCTTTTAGACTTTGAATGGTGTCGAGTGGAATTTTTTGGCCTGAAATATTATCCGTGCCTAAGATGTGGCCTTCGACAAAAGCACCAATACTTAATGAAGTAATAGTTTCATTTGGGGCTGCAAAAAATTCAATTTGACGACTAGCCTGATCGGCAATTGGTGAAATCCGGCTGATTTGTGCTGTGAGTAAATTGCTATTACCTTGGATGCTATATTCAATCTTTTGTCCAATTTTCAGTGCAGCTTGCTGATCACTTGGTAATTTGGCTTGAATTTCTAATTGGTCTGGATTGACGATTTCAAAAAGGGTTTGTCCGGCAGCAACCGTTTGTCCCGGTTCAACATCACGTTTGGTAATCACGCCTTGGATAGGGCTATAAATGGTGCCGTCTTGATTGGCTTTACGTGCAATATCGACATTGGCTTGTTGAGCGCGAACATTTTCCATTTGAGCTTGGTAATCGACACGACTTTGTTCAAACTCTACTTTGGAAATAAAGCCTTGATTCAGCAAACGCTGTTTACGGTCCATCATCAGTTTAGCTTGATTGGCTTGAGCTTGTGTGGATGCAAGGTTTGCTTGTGATTGAGCAAGACGTGCGGCATTGTCTTGATTATTTAAACGCACCAACACTTGGCCTTTGCTGACACGTTGTCCGACCTCTGCATTCACATTGGTTGCAGTCGCAGTGACTTGGGCTTGAATACTGCTCTGATTGACCGCCCGAATGGTACCAGTAAAGGCCGTTTTTGAAATGGCGTTGCCTTGTTCGATCGTCACCAGATCTTGTTGAATCAATTCAATCTTATTTTCTGGTTTAACACTTTTCTGCGGATCTTCTTTTTGACATGCAGCCAAAGCCAGGCTTATGCAAAGCAGGCTAAGCTTTAAAAATGGGGATGATTGCTGTGCAGAGTGCATAATGGTCCTTATATCAGCGGTCTACAAAAGCAATTGAATAACAAGTTTATTCCATCGCTTTTAAACGCGTAATAATTCTGTCGTATTCAGCTTCTGTATTTCGATAGCGAGTTTGTAACGATTGAATGTATTCTTTTTTCGCTACCATATTTTTTTGATTATTATCCAACATTGTTTTTAATTTTGCCGGAACGGTTTCACCTTTTCGAAAATGTTCACGTTCTTGGCGAACAAATAATACACGATCATTTTGTAATTGTTTTAATTGTTCTTGTTCAGACACGATCTGTTTACGTATACCAGTCAGTGCATCACGCTTTTTGATGGCCGCAGTTCGGCTATTGGTATAGGCTTTTTTAAGTTTGATATCTGATGCTTGCTGACGTGCTTGGGCAGCACGCTGAGGAGCTTGTCTAACATCAGCTTCAGCATTGTAGGGGCGGTTACGTTTAATCACTTGCATATTTTGATCAAGTGCTTCATAACCATAGCGGATGTGATTTGGTGTCACATTGGTACTGATGTTTGCTACACCTTTACTGTCATAGTAACGATACCAAGTCGCCTTTTGTGGTTGCTGCGTATTGGTTGGTGCAGCAAATAAAAGCGGGGTATAAGCCAGTAAACAAGTCGTCAGAATGATTTTTTTTGAGAAATGTTTAAGGCCAATCAAGTGAATTTTTTTTGTAAGCGGACTCAACCTTGTACTCCCCAGTTTAAAGTTGACTAAATTACTTATTTTAAAGTAATAATCTTGCTATAATATGCTTAATTAAGACAATTAAATACTATTCCAAGTTAAAAAAAAATCGTTGGTCATCGGAAAGTGTGAAGCAGTTAATAAAAACAAGAAATCTTGTGTGTTTGCGCAGAAAATGTTCATTGAAAACGCAAGTAAAGATATGTTAAAAATGTTCACAACTTGTAAATAATAATGCTGCTAACTTAATTGTTTGTACATCCTCAATGGGTAGGGTCAATAAATGGACGATAAATTCCAAAATCTAAAAGTCATGGTAATTGATGATTCAAAAACCATTCGTCGTACGGCCGAAACGCTGCTTCAGCGTGAAGGATGTGAAGTAGTCACTGCTGTAGATGGTTTTGAAGCACTTTCAAAAATTGCAGATGCGAATCCAGATATCGTATTTGTCGATATAATGATGCCACGTCTTGATGGCTATCAAACTTGTGCCCTGATTAAAAACTCTCAAAATTATCAAAATATTCCTGTGATTATGCTTTCAAGTAAAGATGGTTTATTTGATCAGGCGAAGGGTCGTGTTGTAGGTTCGGATGAATACTTGACTAAGCCATTCAGTAAAGATGAATTGCTGAATGCAATCCGTAATCACGTTACGGCTTAATTAGATTTTTTATTTTTTGGGGAAAAAGCATGGCACGTATCCTAATCGTTGATGATTCACCAACAGAAACATTCCGTTTTAAAGAAATTTTAGGTAAACACGGATTTGAAGTGATTGAAGCTTCAAATGGGGCAGATGGGGTGACGATGGCTCAAGCTGAGTTACCTGATTTGGTCTTGATGGATGTGGTAATGCCGGGTGTGAATGGATTCCAAGCAACACGTCAAATTGCACGTGGTGCGACCACCAAACATATCCCGATTGTCATTGTAAGTACCAAAGATCAGGCAACTGACCGTGTTTGGGGTAAACGCCAAGGTGCTTCTGATTATCTAACTAAACCTGTAGACGAAAAACAATTAATTGATGTGATTAAGCAACACCTCAATGCAGGATAAAGCTCTATGGCAGCAAATGGATTTATCGAATTACTTCGAATCGCAAAACGAGGAAACAAGAACTACGTTTCCACTGAAAATGAAGTAAACCGATGGTCAGGCATTGCTTTTGAGATGATGGGGCAATATTACGTTGCTCCTTTAGGTGAAGTAGCTGAAGTGATCTACCCACCAAAATATACGCCAGTTCCCAACACCCAACCTTGGGTGATAGGACTAGCCAATATTCGGGGACGCTTACTTTCTTTGTCTGACCTAGCACAATATATAACCGGTCATCGAAGTAGTTTTTCACCCACTCAAAAAGTTTTATGTATTAGTCATAATGACCATTATGTCGGTTTGGTAGTCGATCAAGTTTTGGGTATTCAACACTTTAATAAGAAAAGTTATTTTTCTAAACATAATGAGTTGGATCGAAATTTACAGGAATATTGTCAGGGGTATTTCCACCAGCATAACCAGCAGTGGAATGTATTTCTCTTCAGTCGTTTACTGCAAAATCCAAAATACATGAACGCATCTATAAAATTTATAAATTAATTGTCGCGCACGAACGAAAGAAGGCGTAATCGGGGAGAAGCTGAATGGGCTTTAAACTTAAAAAGAAAAATACGGGTGAAAGCACCAGTGGTCGTAAAGGCGGTAATGCTTTTCTGGCAAAACTGCAATCACAGACAGATCAATTATCTCGAGTTTTTGGTGATAGTGAAAAATCCAAACCATTTATTTATGGTGCGATTGGTTCATTAGTACTGGCAACGATCATTTTATTATACCTATTCTATAGCGTTCCTCGCGGTAACCAATTAACGCAAAGTTTGGGTGAACTCCGTCTTCTTTCGCAAACAATTTCGCGTCAAGCAACTGAAGCAACAGCTTCAGGTACTGAAGATGCAATGAAAAAATTAATTGCTTCTCAAGATTCGTTCAAAGAAAACTTGGAAACTGTAAAAGATATTCATGCAAATACCGATGCGCTGAAATCTGTAGATACGCAGTGGGCTGAAGTTTCAAAAAGTATTGACTTGATTACTTCGCAACAAAAAATCATTAACAAGTTATATGACACAAACATCGCGATTGGTGAAACCATTCCGGGGATTCAGGCTGAATATAACTTGATGGTCGACCAAATGGCACGTCAAGACATGCCTTCGAACCAGGTGGTAATTGCGAAAAACCAAGTATTAATTGCGGAACGTATTTTACGTTCGATCAGTTCGGTGCTTTCAGGTTCTGATAGCTCACGTGAGTCTGCAGATGACTTTAGTGCCGATACTGAAACCTTTGGTTTGTACTTAAATGCTCAATTGGATGGTAGTACAGAGCTTGGTGTACAACGTATTGAAAGCCCTGAATTACGTGAGTCACTTGAAGGTATTAAAGCTGAATATGATGACGTATTAAAATCAGCGGCTGCGACAATTTTGAAAAACTCAACGCAAATTGTGAACGTACGTAAAGCATCTTCACAAATTTTTGCTGAGTCAGACAAATTGTTGGACAACTTAAATCAATTGTCTTCTAGCACAGGCTTGAAAACCATTTTACCTGCGGTACTGTTGATTCTTGCTTTAACAGCCTTCTTGATCTGTGTGTTCAAACTTCTTTCTTTACGTGGTCAATCGGATAAATTCCGTGTAACCCGTCTTCAAGAAGAATATGACCGTAACCAGAACGCGATTTTACGTTTACTCGATGAAATTGCCGATCTTGCAGACGGTGACTTACGTTCGTATGCGACGGTATCTGAAGACTTTACGGGTGCGATTGCCGACTCGATTAACTTCGCAATCGACCAATTACGTGACCTTGTATCGCGTATTACAGAAACTTCTCAAGAAGTTGCACAATATACGGCGAATACGCAGGGTATTACCAACCAGCTTGCAGAAGCATCTGAGCATCAGGCGCAAGAGATTGCTGGTGCATCTGCCGCGATTAACGAAATGGCAATGTCGATTGACCAAGTATCTTCGAACGCTGAAGAATCAGCTGTCGTAGCAGAACGTTCAGTACAAATTGCTGCAAACGGTGCAGATGTTGTAAACCGTTCAATTGAAGGTATGGACACGATTCGTGAGCAGATTCAAGAAACTTCAAAACGTATTAAACGTTTGGGTGAGTCTTCTCAAGAGATTGGTAACATTGTCGCACTGATTAACGATATTGCCGACCAAACGAACATCTTGGCATTAAACGCAGCAATTCAGGCGTCGATGGCGGGTGAAGCAGGTCGTGGTTTCGCCGTGGTAGCGGATGAGGTACAGCGTCTTGCGGAACGTTCAGCGTCTGCAACCAAACAGATTGAAGGCTTGGTAAAAACCATTCAAACGGATACTAACGAAGCCGTAATTTCAATGGAACAAACGACTTCGGAAGTTGTACGTGGTGCGAACTTGTCTAAGGATGCCGGCGTAGCACTGGATGAAATTCAGTCTGTATCGGGTAACTTGGCGAAACTGATTGCAAACATTTCGGATGCTGCAAAACTTCAGTCTGCTTCAGCAGGTCATATTGCGACAACGATGAACGTTGTACAAGAAATTACCTCGCAAACCACCAGTGCAACATTTGATACTGCACGTTCGGTATCTGAATTGGCGAACATGGCTGAATCATTACGTGAATCTGTATCTGACTTTAAACTCCCAGAGTAAGTCAGGCGCAAACCTGCAGTACCTTAGCTACGGTTAGGGTACTGCACCGATTACAGATAACACATCGATAAGGTGAACTTAACGTCACAGTTAAGTCTTAGGTGATGGTTACAATTAAGTTTGAGCAACCTTCTTGGTGGCAAAACATAAGAAGCCTTAGCTATGAAAGAAATATTAAAAAATTTAGTTGAAACAACTACGCTTCCTGAAGATAGTTATCTTGATCAAGATGCAGAAATTTTAGAGATTTTTGTTGAAGAAATAGAAGAAATCTTTGAAGAACTAGCGGGTTTATTTACAACTTGGTTGGAAAATCCACAAGATAAAGACACTTTAACGACGATTCGTCGTCATTTCCATACCCTGAAAGGTTCGGGTCGTATGGTCGGGGCAAAATCGGCGGGTGAAACTGCATGGGCAGTTGAAGATACGCTGAACCGTGTCATTGCGGGTTCAGTACAGTTAACGCCAACCGTTCAAAAGTTTGCACAAACAGTTTTAAATGTTTATCAATATAAGCTCTATCCACGGTTTAAAAATGTTGCCGAATTGGATGTTGATTTACGCCCATTGGTTTTAATGGGGCAACAATTACAACAAAATATCAGCCTTGAGCCTGCACTCGAAGAATTATTAAAACTGGCAGATCAATTAAAATCTGAAGATGGTGTCACTGGTTTAGAACTGACTGATGTTGAAGCTACAGCACCTGTAGAAGTGCTTGAAAGTACGATTGATGTGGTCATTGAATCAGAATTTGTTGTTGAGCAATTGGATGCAGATGCATCACTAGTCGAAGAAACAGTGAGCATTTTTATTGAAGAAGCTGAAGAACATCTACAAACGATTGATCAGTTCCTCCAATCTGATGACAGTAAATCACAAGACTATAATGGCTTGATTCGCGCGCTACACACCTTACGTGGTAGTTCGTCGATGGCACAAATCGAAGAGATTTTTGAAGCCAGTTCAAAAGTTGAAAATTTATTCAAAACTTTATTGCAAGACGAAATCGTATCGAGCTCGAAAGAAACTGCTTTATTGATTCAATATGCTGAATTTGTTCGTGATTATTTACACGTGCTGCGTTCAGGAGATAAGGCAAATCTTGCATCTATTTATGAAACCTTCAAAGCCGCTTGGGATGATTATGGTTTTGCTAGCCAAGATCAATTGGCGCCTGAAGATAATCCACAAGGTTTGGTTTCTAAACTAATCGAATTAAATATTGATCAGTTATTAGATGCTGAATTTGAGTTTGATAAACGTGCACTTGCTGAATTCCCAGACTATATTCAACAGCTTAGTCAGCAAGCTTTAGAGTTGATCGAACATACAGATAATCGTGCGTCTGTTGGTATTCATGATTTCACAACTCAACTGTGTGCAGCGTATCAGTCTTTAGTTGAAAAGCCTGAATTGCTCCATGCTGATTATGGCTATGAGTTATTTGCGCAAGCACATCAAGAGTTCATTCACTTATTTGACACTTTAGCTGCGGGTCAGCGTGTAGTGTTAAGTGAAGAGGTTCAGCGTTTCTTAAATGAGCTGACTGCATTTGTTCAACAAGACATTGAAGCAGTTGCAGCGACGACTACACCAGAAGCTCATGTAGTTGCTGAACCTGTTGCCACAGTAGAAGATAAAGCCGCTGTTGCAAATACAACAGCAGTAGACTTTGCACAATTAAGTCAGCGTATTCAACTTGATCATCAACAGATGCAAGCGGCTGATGCGAATAATGACTTTGATGAAGATCTTTTAGGGATCTTTATTGAAGAGGCAGAAGAGTTATTGGTGGGGATTGACCAAGACCTCAGTACTTGGACACGTGATCAGACCAATACTTCAGCTTTGAATAATTTAATGCGCTATTTGCATACCCTAAAAGGTGGTGCAAATATGATTGCCGCGTCTCATGTGGGTTTAATTTCGCATGAATTAGAGTCGATTTATGAGCGCATTATTCGTCAGCAAATTTCGATTACGCCTGCGTTAATTCAAATTATTCGTTTAGTGCAGGATGATATTTCAGATCGTATTCAAACCATTCGTGACCAAGGGATCGACTACCCAGCGAATAATGTGATCGATATTCTCAAGAATATTCAGTCAATTGTGGCAGGAGAGCGTTCAGAAGCTGTTGCATTGGCTTCGGCCCCTATTTCTGCTGAAACTGAACAAACAGCAGTAGAACCAGATGTATCGGTGTCAGAGCCGATGGATGTTGCTGAAGACACTGCAGAAGCAGTGGTTGAAGCTCAAACGACTGCTCACACTGAGTCTGCTGTTGAACATCTTGAACATGCGGTTGCTGAACATGTTGAGCATCCAGATGACGATCTACGTTCTGTCATGGAAGAAACCTTCCTTGAAGAGTCTGAGGAAATTCTTGAACAAGCCGTTCAATTATTAAATCAATGGACTGAACAACGTAGTGACCGTAACGTATTGCTTCAATTACAACGTGCTGCCCACAGTATTAAGGGTGGTGCGCGTATGGTTGAAAATGAACCTGTTGCCGCAATTGCGTATCAACTTGAGACGACGTTTGAGCATTTCGCGGTTCATCATTTCAACTCAAATGCATATGACGGCTTACTCAAAACGACGTTGGCATGGTTAAAAGAAGCGATCTTCAACCACGACTATAGTAATTTTGATAGCATCAAATTGAGCCTAGAATCCATTCAGTATGTGGATGTTACGGTTCAATTGCCAAACCGTGTTGCAGAATTAGAACAAGGTATTGTCAGTAAAGGCTTTGAATTTATTCAAGGTGATGGTGTTGAACCTCCATCTATGTTGGGTGAATGGTCTGAAGCTAATTCTTCTGATAACAGTAATGAGATGATTCGTATCTCGGCTGATCTCGTCGAGAAGATGATTGACTTATCAGGCGAAAACTCGATTAACCGTTCACGTATTGAGATGGACTTAGGTCAGCTAGGCAATACCTTGAATGAAATGGAGTTAGCAATTAAGCGACTTGCTGACCAGTTACGTCGAATGGATGGTGAGCTTGAGTCACAAATTATTGCCAAACATGGTTCTGAAAATTCACGCTATGCGGATTTCGACCCATTGGAGATGGACCAATATTCATCGATTAACCAATTGTCAAAATCTCTAGCCGAATCTGCGTCGGATTTGGTTGACTTCAAGAGTACTTTGGCAGAAAAAATCCGTGATGCGGAAGGTCTGTTATTACAACAATCACGTATTCAGTCAGAAATTCAAGAAAGTCTGATGCGTACCCGTTTGGTGCCATTTGATCGTTTGTTACCACGTTTACAACGTATTGTGCGTCAAACCTCTTCGACCTTGAACCGTCCTGCAGAATTGATTGTTCAAAATACAGAAGGTGAATTGGACCGTACGATCTTAGAGCGTTTGGTGACACCATTTGAACATATGCTGCGTAATGCGGTCGACCATGGTTTAGAAGATACTGCTGACCGTTTGGCTTTAAAAAAGCCAGAAGTAGGTAGCATCGTCTTGAACATTAGTCGTCAGGGTACTGATGTACTGGTGTCTTTCAGTGATGATGGTAAAGGGATTGATGAAACCAAAATTAAAGACAAAGCCTTAAAACTTGGTTTAATCAAAGCGGATCAGTTCCTCGATAAACAAGAAATCTTGCAATTGATCTTCCATCCAGGTTTCTCAACGGCACAAGCGGTAACGCAAATTTCGGGTCGTGGCGTTGGTCTGGATGTGGTGCAAAGTGAAATTAAAGCCTTGGGTGGTCATGTTTCCGTAGAGTCTGAGTTAGGTAAAGGGACAACCTTTACCATTCGTGTACCAACGACGGTAGCGGTCAGCGATGCCTTGATGGTGAAAGCTGGCGATCAGCAATATGCGATTTCATTAGCGCAAATTGAGCGTATTGTCCGTATTACACCTACGGCACTTGAAACTTACTTCAATAGTAAGGATGACGTGTTTAAAATTGACAATACCAATTACAAACTACGTTATCTATCAGAGTTTGTGGGTAATCAGCCAATTCCACGTTTAAATAATGTCGGCCATTCATTGCCTGTACTGTTAATTAAAGGCAACAGTGGTCAAACCATTGCTTTATTGGTCGATCAGCTGGTGGGTTCACGTTCTCAAATCGTGGTGAAACCAATTGGTCAACAATTTACCAGTGTGGCCGCGATTGCAGGTGCCACGATTCTAGGTGATGGTCATGTATGTTTGATTTTGGATGGGCAAAATATTGCACGTCAAATTCAAACTACACAGCGTGTTAAACATTCAGCTGAGCAGCGTGATTTGGGCCGTCAAGCCAATGCGCGTCGTTTAGTGATGATTGTCGATGACTCGGTGACAGTACGTAAGGTGACTTCACGCTTACTTGAACGTCAAGGTTATGACATCGTGACAGCGAAAGATGGTGTGGATGCAATTGAACAGCTTGAAAATGTCCGTCCAGACTTGATGCTACTTGATATTGAGATGCCACGTATGGATGGTTTCGAAGTGACTAACTTAGTCCGTCACCACGACATTCACCGTGACTTGCCAATCATTATGATTACATCGCGTACAGGTGAAAAACATCGTGAGCGTGCATTTAGCTTAGGTGTGACTCACTATATGGGTAAACCATTCCAAGAAGCTGAATTGCTTGCCAATATTGAAGCTTTAATTGCAGAAAAGCAGGGGTAATCTATGAGCCAAAATACTGTTTCTCAGGTTGTCAGCGATAAAATTGATCAACAGGAACTGCAACATCTTATTACGGTTTCTACCGGTTTTATAGATGCGTATATCATTGATTGTCATGGTAAAGAGCCAATGTTGTTGCCACAAAATATTGTGCTTTCAGCGCTCGATAGTGCAACCAAGGTTCCTTTTGTTGAATGGCATGAATTGAAATTGCCTGTTTTCTCGGTCAATGATCCTGCAAAAAATCAGGGCGTGGCTTTGGTGATTGAAGGTGATGATGTTGGACAGCGTTTTGCACTGATGTGTAATGAAATGCCGAAAACCATTCGTCTGCGTATTTCTGAAGTGGTTGATGAAGAAAAAGCTGTGAAAGACGCCAATATTTTCCAATATGTACGCCTGGCCGATCAGGTATTTCATATTCCAAATTTAGCCAATATTCAAAACAGTATTGGGCTTCAAGCGGCTTAATATTTGCAAAACGCGATA
Organism: Acinetobacter sp. YH12039; assembly: GCF_013420015.1. Classification (NCBI taxonomy): domain Bacteria; kingdom Pseudomonadati; phylum Pseudomonadota; class Gammaproteobacteria; order Moraxellales; family Moraxellaceae; genus Acinetobacter; species Acinetobacter sp. YH12039. The sequence goes on from NZ_VOZA01000001.1 coordinate 92,215, forward strand.
TAAAAAAAGGAACTCAATGGAGTTCCTTTTTTTTGACTATGCAGGGAATATTTAAGCCAACAGGTTTTCTAAAATCTTTTCGTAAATTTCAGAAAGTGGCTCCAGTTCTGCCACATTGACGTGTTCATTGATTTGGTGAATCGTGGCATTTAAAACACCCAATTCAAGCACCTGCGCACCTGTAGGTGCAATGAATCGACCATCAGAAGTACCACCACTGGTCGAAAGTTCTGTTTCAGTCCCTGTAACATCTCGAATGGCATCACGTGCGGCATTCACTAACTCACCGACAGGGGTGAGGAATGGAAGACCAGATAAGGTCCAAGAGATATCATATTCAACGCCATGACGATCTAGAATTTCCAAGGTGCGTGCTTTGAGTTCGTCCGCCGTCACTTCTGTTGAATAGCGGAAGTTAAAGAGTAAATTCATCGTGCCCGGAACAACGTTGGTTGCGCCTGTACCGGCATTGATATTGGAAATTTGAAAAGATGTTGCGGGGAAGTATTCGTTGCCATTATCCCACACGGTATCGCAAAGTTCAGCCAGTGCCTTTGATGCTGTATGGATTGGATTGACCGCTAGATGTGGGTAAGCAACGTGCCCTTGTTTACCCTTAACCGTTAAATTCGCATTTAGCGAACCACGACGACCATTTTTAACAATATCGCCAAGTGTGTTGGTGCTAGATGGTTCACCCACCAAACACCAAGTCATTTTTTCATTACGCGCTTCTAAAGTTTCAACAACTTTGACAGTCCCGTTGATCGAAGGACCCTCTTCGTCAGAGGTAATAAGAAATGCAATCGAACCTTTATGATTTGGATGCTTTGCAACAAAACGTTCTGAAGCAACAACCATAGCTGCCAACGCGGTTTTCATATCTGCGCTGCCACGACCATACAGTTTACCGTCGCGAATTTCAGGAAGAAATGGGTCAGAACCCCATGCATCCAAGTTACCCGTAGGTACTACATCCGTATGACCTGCAAAGCAAAATACTGGTGCTTCAGTCCCTTTACGTGCCCAAAGATTATCTACATCATCAAAACGCATATTTTCAATGTTAAAGCCAATTTTGGCTAAACGATCCGCCATAATGTTCTGGCAGGTATGGTCAATCGGTGTCACCGACGGTTGGCGCAGTAGTTCTAGGCTGAGATCAAGAGTTGCTGTTGAGGTCATGCTAAATACAGAAGTCAAAAATGTCGCAATATAATAGGCGAATCAACAAGCGAAGGGAAATTTAGACGTAAAAAACCCTATTAAAAAAATAGGGCTCTTTTATAAAATCTTGGGAAATAAATTAATTGCGGCGAATTTCTTCTGAAGTTTTCTCTGCAGTATTGGTTACCGCATCTCCAGCTTTAGATACGTCTTGACCCATACCCTTTACTGTATTACAACCTGTCAGTATAAAAGCGACCATAAGTGATGCAGCTAGAATTTTTTTCATTGACTGTATTCTCCATTATGAAAGAATAATTTTTAGAGGAATAAATTATTCTGATGTGAGATTTAGATTAAAAAATGGCCGTATTAAACAGTAGGTGGTTTTTATGGTGATTAAGTAAATTAATGTAATTTCTACTAAACTACAAATTTCGCCTTCCGTTATTTTAAGTGATTTGCGGTAAAACCAAGCGTGGTTGTCTATACATATAATAGCTTTCATCACTGCTTTTTTTATACAGGCCATCTGTCCACCAATGAGCGGTTTCACTTGTGGGTTGCTGCTGCACGCAGATCCATTCATGTCGTTGTAAGCGATAATAGCCTTGACTTGTGGATGGAATAGCGTGTCCCCATTGACCTATTCTGCGCGCAGGATTGACCCAGTTTGGCAATGTGTTGGTACGCTGAATAGGTAAATATAATTGACCTTTTAAAACACAATAGCGCTGTTGAATTTGCTGCCCAAGTGCTTCATCAAATTGGAATTGTTTTTGGGTGAAATGATTAAGCTTACGAGCCAAAGTATCACTACGATTTAAGCCATACCAATAGGGTAATTGAAAATCACGCTCGGCTAGATAATATTTTAAAGCCACTTCCCAATGTTCAACTTCATCACTTTCGGTATTTTTTAAAACAAAATCGAGTTCACCTACTGTACGAGGGCCGTCAATTTTTTGAATGCTATGTCCGAGTAACTGGTAGGGATGGTATGGGTGATCGAGAAGCCAAAACCATATAAACATTTCGAAACGTAAACCAAGGCGAGTACTTTTTAATTTTTGTAAAAATTCTACTAATGCACTTGGGTGTTGTTCGAGTTGTTTTAAACGGGGAAGGTAGGCTTCAAAATGTTTTTGCCAAAGCTCGCTTGGATGAAAATGAAAGGGATAGCGGATTTCGAGTTCATTGGGAATTTGCTGCAGAATATTTGGGCTAGCAATACAGAAAGCCAATTGGCGAACTAAGGGCTGTTTAAATTGCAACCATGGCTCAAAATAAGACGACGTTGTCGGGGTTACAGCCATATTGAAACCTTTCGAATAATGCAGAATAACAACGGATAATTGTTAAAAACATCTTATACTACCTGAATTGAAAGTTCAGGGTAGCGGTATGAAGACGTTGTTTTGGCGAAGCTTAGTGGTTGTCTTTGTCATTTTAGGCTTTATAGGGGCTTTATTGCCGGGAATGCCCACGACAGTCTTCTTAATATTAGCAGCATGGGCAGCTTCAAAAGGCTGGCCACAAATGGATGCTTGGTTATTGAATCATCCTAAATACGGCCCAACCCTACGCGCTTGGCGCGAAAATGGCACCGTCCCCCGCAAAGCAAAATGGTTTGCATCGATCATGATGTTTGTGAGTGGTCTGATTATGCTTTTTACTTCTGCACCGATTGCCGTCAAGATTTTCACGGACTTAACCATGTTGATCGTTGGTATTTGGTTATGGACACGACCTGAGCCAAATCAGATGCGGACTATTGAACAATCGCCGCAGACTAAACAAGAAGATAAAGATAAGCAGAAAGAGCAAGAGCATGTCTGAATATACCCAAGATCAAGCCGATATCCTGATTAACTTGAAAGATCAAACTTTAACTTTGCCGAAGCTGAATAAGTTTTACCTGATTTCATCGGGTAAAAATGGCATTGGTGAGCAGGAAAATAGTGGTAAGACCCCACGAGGCTGGCATCAAGTCGCTGAAAAGTTTGGTGGACAACAACCTCAAAATGCAGTTTTTAAAGCACGTCAGTGGACCGGAGAGGTTTACGACGAGCAACTTGCTGCATCACACCCTGATCGGGATTGGATTTTATCTCGAATATTATGGCTCAGTGGTTTAGAACCCGGCTTTAATGCAGGTGAGGGCTGTGATACTTATAAACGTTATATTTATATTCATGGCACACCAGATCGCGAGCCTATGGGTATACCGATGTCACATGGTTGTATTCGCATGCGAAACAGCGATGTTGTAGAACTTTATCAATTGATTCCATTAAATGCGCTGGTTTACATCACTGAACATTGAACACGTCGTTAAAAGCACAAGCCATGAAAACCGAAGTTCATGGCATCAAAACTAAGATTTGAAAAATTAAAGTGAGTTTGAAAGGCGTTTTTTTGTCAGGACTTTTGTCAGGACTAATGCTCGCAAACCAACAGAAAGTCGTGTTTGAATGTATTTTGTACACTAGGGTGTTTTAGAATGCAGTGTGTGTGGTGAATTAATCGTCGGTTCGCTGAACGATTAGCTATGAGTCCACGCGAAAAACTGTTTTTATGTGAATGATGCAGAATATAAGTCATATTTTTAGTAATAAATTTACAGGTTTATAGCTAAAAAATGTTCAAAAATACTGATTTTTCCGCAATATAACTTATTTTTTAATCACTCAAACAGAAAAAGTGGAAAAGAGTTAGAAAAGCGTTTGACAGACCGTGAGGATTCTCTATAATGCACCTCATCAAACGATGAACATGTTTTGAAAAGGGCGCTTAGCTCAGTTGGTAGAGCGTCTGCCTTACAAGCAGAATGTCGGCGGTTCGATCCCGTCAGCGCCCACCAAACCTTTTCAGCGTTAAGATATTTAGAGTGCAGCGGTAGTTCAGTTGGTTAGAATACCGGCCTGTCACGCCGGGGGTCGCGGGTTCGAGTCCCGTCCGCTGCGCCACTTTAAATCTTAATTCGTTTGAACCACAATAGCGACATTGTGTAAGTGCAGCGGTAGTTCAGTTGGTTAGAATACCGGCCTGTCACGCCGGGGGTCGCGGGTTCGAGTCCCGTCCGCTGCGCCATTTACATGATAGATCTTTTGAGGGCGCTTAGCTCAGTTGGTAGAGCGTCTGCCTTACAAGCAGAATGTCGGCGGTTCGATCCCGTCAGCGCCCACCATATTTTTTGCGATGCAGCGGTAGTTCAGTTGGTTAGAATACCGGCCTGTCACGCCGGGGGTCGCGGGTTCGAGTCCCGTCCGCTGCGCCATTTCAAAGAATATAATTGTTGTACCCTTTAAGGGCGCTTAGCTCAGTTGGTAGAGCGTCTGCCTTACAAGCAGAATGTCGGCGGTTCGATCCCGTCAGCGCCCACCATATCTTTTAAGATATAGGTTGTGTTTCGAAAGAAACTACGTGATGCAGCGGTAGTTCAGTTGGTTAGAATACCGGCCTGTCACGCCGGGGGTCGCGGGTTCGAGTCCCGTCCGCTGCGCCATTTATCTTAAAAATCTCTGTTCAAGAGAATGCCTTTAGAAAAATCTTCGATTTTTCTCTTGCGCTCAGACAAAGCTTCGCTTTGTTACTCTTCGCTCAGGGCGCTTAGCTCAGTTGGTAGAGCGTCTGCCTTACAAGCAGAATGTCGGCGGTTCGATCCCGTCAGCGCCCACCATATTCTTCTATAGAAACTTCTTTATCCAAAAGCTTGCCTAAATTTTCTGATTTACATAGAATCCGCTCTATAATAATTTTAATATTGTATGTGATCTATGAGAAATCCATATCAGCGCAAGGCAGCGTCTAAAACTCAAACCACAAATTACAATCCTCAAGAAACCTATAAACAATTTATTGAAAATATGGTCGCTCAAGGTGGCGTGATTGCGTTATATCAAGATGGTTGGGCACTTTGTGCGACACCTACAGGTCAACGTTCCTTCGCCATTTGGCAAAACCGTGGTTTGGCACGTTTATTAATTAAAGACAATTGGTCCAATTATGAAATTCAGGAAATTTCATTAAAAGACTTTATCGAAAAAGTCATTCCGTTTTTACGCAGCGAGAGCACTACAGTATCTTTAGATTTAACCCCAGAAGGGCAAAATATTTTGGTTGCGCCTGAAAAGATGCTGTTAGATATTAAAAATTATTTATATCAAGTCTATCAACAGCGCCCAGAAATTTTTGAAAACCTTAAAATTCCTTTGCCACGTAGTATTCGTTTAAATTAATGGTTTATTTACAGCATAAAAAGTCCTTGTTCATTGGTCGAACAAGGGCTTTTTTAATATTCATTGAGTACAAAACCACTCAAAAAGGCAAAATATTCACGTAACCAAGAGTTGTAGCGGATGTACAGCGGTGTAGGTGCTGCAATGGTATACACTTGTGTATAGCCTAACTTTCGTGCAATTGCTTTTGCACGTGGGAGGTGAAAGTCACTACTGGCAATTGCAATGGGGGCATCAAGAGAAATCTGATGTTGTTTTAAAATCATTTTACTGTTGATCAGGTTGAGTTCTGTACTGGTACTTTTACTTTCTTCATATATGCCTGCCGCTGAAATGTCATAGTGTTGAAGTAAATAGCGTTTCATGACGGAAGATTCGGTCATTTTTTCATTAAAGCCTAAACCACCGGTCATGATCATAATAGTATTGGGTTGTTGCAAGGCATACGGTGCTGCGGCATCGAGACGCGCCTTTAAGGTCGGAGAGGGTTGACCATTTTCAATACCGCTACCCAAAACGATGATGGCTTGGAAGGAAGTAAATGGCTTAGATTGGTGGCTATTGAAGTGTAAATACGCAAAAAACAGCAAAAGGCTCAATAGCCAAAGCCAAAACAACCACCATGCCGCACGCCAGAGCCTTTTGAGTTTGGGGGAATGATCTAAAATATTGTGGATTTGGGTTGTAAATAGTCCGGATATAAGAAAAATACACCCAATGACTAAGGGTAAAAGAATGCCTAAATGAATTTTATCTAATGTAAGCAACCAAATGGCATCTACACAGAGCAGCAAGCCTACACAAAGCAGTAGTATTCTTTTCATTCAAAAAATTAAAGCAGTATCCGTATTTGGCCTAAGTATAGCGTGAAAAAAACCAGACACGAGGTCTGGTTTTGAGTTGGGGCTATTGATTAGTAAACATCTTATTAGTAAACATCACGGCGGTAACGTCCAGCTTGACGCAGTTCAGCAACAATATCTTCACCTAATATATCAATTAATGCGTGGTCAACGTCAGTTGCCATACCATTGATACTACCGCAGACGTAAATCACGGCACCTTGTTCTACCCATGATTTTAATAAGGTCGCTTGGTCACGTAGCTCATGATGCACATAGCGTTTCTCCGTTTGATCACGAGAGAAGGTGAGGTCTATGCGTTGTACTAAACCGGTGTTTTGCCATGCTTCAATGATGTCTTGATAAAAGAAATCATGTGCGCGTTGGCGCTCACCAAAAATCAGCCAGTTTTGCGTATAGTCTTGACGAACGCGTGCATGTAATAAGCTGAGTAAACCAGCAATACCGGTACCGTTACCAATACATATCACAGGACGATTATCTGCAATTAGATGGAATGATTCATTGGTACGAATACGCAGTTGTAGTGTGCTGTTGATCGCTGCATGTTGTGTTAACCAACCAGAGCCTAAACCAAGCTCACCATCCGCATTGGACTGCTGACGTACCACTAAGCGTAATACTTGCTGACTTGGAATACTGGCAATGGAGTATTCGCGAGTTGGAAGCGGTGGAAGCTGTTCGAGCAAATGATCAAGATTGGCAAATGGTTCAACATCCGTATTTAGGTTGCGATCCAATAATGCATCTTCAATGCGTTGCTGAGTAGAATCAACCACTTGCTGACTTTGAATTTGGTACTTTTGCATGAAGTTTGCAATACGTTCAGCACTATTACCCGGCTGAATCTCTGCAATATCACCCGCTTGCCAGTTGGCTTCATGTTGCGGTTTTAACTCAATATTAAATGCAGGGGCACCTAAACTGTTCGGGTTGAGTAGATCACGTTTGGTCAATGTCCATGCATCAAAAGTTTTTTCAATTTGCATGTGCTGAAGTTCAAGTTTAGTCGCTTTGGCTAAAGCGCTATTCCATGCTTGAATGGCTTGGGTGTCGCCATTATTGACTTCAATTGTGTCAAACAGGGGCTTCGCAGCATTACTTTGCATCCAGCGATGAATCGCATGACCAAAGCTACAGAACGTATCCGGATATTCTTCAGAGCCTAAAGCTAAAACGGCAAACTGAACATGACTCAAATCGAGGCGTTGTGTCATCAGTTTACGTTCAAAGCTTGAAGCGAGGTCAGGTGCTTCGCCAGTGCCATAAGTACTTGCAACAAATAAAACCTGAGAGGCTTGAGTTAAGTCATCTGCTGAAAGTTGCTGAACAGGTTTCACTGTTACAGGCTGATGAGCCTCTTGTAAGCTTGTTGCTGTACGCCATGCCAATTGTTCAGACTGACCTGTTTGTGATGCATAGCAAATTAACCAAGGCTGTGCATTTGGGTCGATGGTAACTGGTGCTAAGCTTTGACGGGCTTGCTGTGTCAGTTTTTTCTGTTTACGACGTTTGAGATAGAGCATCCATCCTGTGACAAAGAACAGCGGCATCATGAGGGATGCAATAACCGCAAAGAACTGATAAATCGGTCCGAAGAAACTACCACGATGCACAGGTAACATGCTGGTCATGATTTTTTCATTTAACTTTTTATCTTCGTATAACTCGATATCGGTGAGAGCAGACGTTTGGTAGTTATAAGTCGCTTTGTTGCGAGCACGCTCATGTTGAGGGACTGCATCGACGAAGTTAATCTCTAATTCACCATTGGCTTTTTTCGGAATATTAAAAGTGACACTTGAGTATTCACGACCAATATTTTGATTAAAGCCGTTCCAACTTTGCGTAAGAGCAATATTTACTTGTTTAGGTTTTAGACCACGTTTTTCTCCGCGACCTTCAGCACCATGTTTATTTTCTTGAGCGCCATGTTCAGAGAGACCTGACGTTGCAGGATTGCTTTCAGAACGTGCTTGGTGTTCACCTCGAGATTGTCCTGCTTCAGTGGCTTGTTTTTCACCACCTTGCTTTGCACCTGCCTGTTCAGTAGGGTGCCCATTCGTTTTTGGCCCTTCTTGTAATTGGGGCTGTGGACGTTCAACGCCCATGACCTTAAACATGCCATTACGCCACCAGTCATAAGACCAGTACAGACCTGTACATGCCAAAATGAGATAAAAAACAATCACCCATGTGCCGACGACTGCATGTAAATCCCATAGGAAATTACGTCCTTTGAGTTTCGGTTTTACTGCAAGCCATTGTTTTACAGAATGTCTTTTTGGCCAACGCAGATACAAACCACTCAATACAAAATAAATCAGCATCAGTGTACATGCGCCGGTAATTTGTTTACCTACAGGGCCAACAGTTAAATTACGGTGTAGTTGCTGTACAAACTGGAAGAATTTTTGACCTTTGATTTCAGGTAAAACTTCGGCTGTATAGGGGTTAACCATCATGTTATAGCCACGACGAGCACCTTCCTTGACAATATTCACGGTACTTGAGGCGGTAGCATCTGAGGCAATAGAGATGCTGTTAATTTTCATGTCAGGATCAGACTGACTAAAGTGCTCATAAAGCTCAGCAGGGGTTAGTTTAGGCTGCTGTTGAACCTGAACTACATAACTGTCCTGATTGATTGCTTTAAGTATTTGCTGTTCATAGGAATAAATGGCACCTGTAACCCCCATGAGCGAGAGTATTAAGCCGGCACTAATCCCCAAGAACCAGTGAATCTGGAAAAGGGTTTTCTTAAACATGATGGATTTAATATTGATAAAAGGTTGCTGAATTGCGACGAATTATAAACGATGATGTAGTAGAGAATGTGGAAAAAGTAAGTAATATTCATTCTCATTATTGTAATTATCAATGATCATTCGAAAATTAAACAGATAAAAAAACCTCCAAAAAGTGGAGGTTTTTTTATACATAAATGTCTGTTTGGCTTAAATTGCTTTAGCTGGGCCTACAGTTTCATTTAAGTGCTTACGAATGGTCGAAAATGGAAACTTCTTGCTATCCATACGTTTAGGCAAGATGTATGCACCGTCTTGACCCTTCACTTTAAAGTTTAAAAGGATGAAGTCTTTGGTGTCATACCATTCATGAATGTCTTTCCAACCGACAGTCATCGTACCCATGTTTGCGCCCATACGTTGCTGCATTGAGATCCCATGCGGCTGAACACCCATACGAATGCCTTTAATTTCTTGTACAGGGACTTCGTTCAGTTTGCGTTTCGCATACCATTCGATACCGAATTTACGCACAAGGAAGTAAATCACGACACAGACAATAGCTACCCAGCAAAATACTGTTGAATAGTTCTTAATAAAGATGAGGCCCAAGAGTGCCAGTGCAAGAATTGCACCCATAATTAGCCATGCTTTTTTGCCAATTTTGAAGTTACTGCGAGACAGAACAAGTTGAGCATAACGTTGTTCTTCTTCAGAAATTTCATAAGCCACTGGCTCTAGCGTGTAGGCGTATAAATTTTTTGCGGTCATAGTGAAAGTAACAGATTTAAAACTGTAAAAAGTTTAGCATTATTTATACCAATTCAGTGAGTATATTGTTCCAAAATCATCCAAATTATAGCGAAGCCAGTTCAGTCGATGCCTGATCATGCTCATGACTGAGATTTTGTTTCAATTGGCTAAATTGGTTCAACACGTTAAACATCAAAGAAAGCTGTTGTAGCACAATTAAGGCTTTCTGATCTTCCTCACTGTTTTGTGACAAACGCTGACGGATTTCTTGCAACATATTTTGCGCAGATAAGTCTGGAACTTCGTCACGTAGCAATGCACCTTGAATGTCATCCGCAGCTTTATCCAATAAGGCTAAGACCTGTTGGCCTTGAATTTTTTCACGATGCGCACCTAAGGCCGCGATATAACTAATAAAGGTATGATTGAGGCACAAAAACTCAAAGGCTAAAGCTTTTTGAGTCGGATCGGTATCGGGTTCGGTGGCTAATGTGGAAATCAGTGATGCTACTTCTGCATCGGTATTATGTGCTGCACGACGGACCACACGATAATTCAACCCGTTATTACGACCAGATTTGTATTGTTCAACCACTTCGGCCAAATAATCACACTGCGCTTGAATAGAACGACTGATGGTCCGAGGCAGGCGACGGAATTTCCAATCTGGGAAAATGAAACTCACACCAAACCATGCCAAGGCACAACCAATCAGTGTATCAATCATACGCGGCATAGCTGCGGCAAAACCCATGCCATCTAAGTTAAAGTTAATCAGCGCCAAAATGGTAATAAACGCAGTGGCTTGTGCATATTGCTTACTACGTAGTTCAAAAAACAATACGCCACTTAAAATGAGTAGCAATAACTGACCTTCGACAGAAGGGACAAAATATAAAATTGCATAACCTAAAATAATCCCGACCAAGGTGCCAATGATACGTAAATAGAGGCGGCGCTTGGTGGCGTTAAAGTTCGGCTGGCTGACAAACAGGGCAGTCAATAAAATCCAATAGCCATAACTGATATTGGTCACTTGGACAAAAATATAACCAATAAATAACACGGTCGATAAACGCACAGCATGACGGAACAGCACCGATTCAGGGCTCAAATGTTGTTTGAATCGAATGACGATGTCGTCCCAACCTTTTAAATCATCATCTTTTAAACGATTTTCAATCAGGTATTGTCGGTCAATATAACGCTCGGTTTCGACATTACGTAATTGCGCATCGATGCCTTTTAGGTTTTGGTATAAAGCAAATAAAGAGTTGATCCAAACTTCATCATATTTTTGCTCTTCACGCAGCTTTTCGAGTGACAGTTTTAGATTGTGGAATGCATGTTTAAAGCGTTGATTATGATGATATGGCTTTCGCTGTAAGATACTGATACTCAAATCTTTACAGGCTTTTCCTTGAATTGAAAGCACACGTTGAAAGCGAAATAAAATATCACTATGTTCAAAAATACGGGTCAATTTTTGATAATCAATATGCGCGGAATCGGCACGTTCATGAATGTCTTGCGCGACAAAATAATATTGCAGGCTACGACGCGTATCTTTTTGTCCACGGTCGCCTTTTAAACGCGTTAATAAGGCTGTTTTCATATCGTTGAAAATGCCAATTAATTTGCCATTTTCTAGCGATAGCTCAATCAAACTTTGCTGGTAACTTTCTGGTGTCATATCGACATCAAACAAGTTAGATTTTGCAAATAAGAAGTCACCTAGAGATGAATAGCTTTGCGCCAATTTGTCCTGAACTTGACGTACAGGAAACAGTAGAAAGCTCAAAGTCGAAAGCAGTCCATACCACATCGCACCGATGACCAATAAACCTGCTTGTGTATACCAATTTTCAAAAAGTTCGACCCCTAGCATGGAATACACGGAGATCACCAGACAGCCATAAGAAATGGTGGCATAGCGACGACCCAATGAACCCAAAAGAATCCAACCGATACAAGACACAATCAGCCCCAAAGCAAATAAAATCGGATGCGGGAACAACAGATAAATGGATACCGCAGTAACAAAGAACCCGATATAGGTATAAATTTGATTGAGCACGCGGACTGAAAAGCGGTCATCTATATCACTTAGACCTGCGGCAACCACACCCAAAGTGAGGGGAATGGTCATCAATTGCTGATCTAAAAAATATGGGACAAAGGCTGTTCCTGCGAAGGCAATGACCATGCGCAAGTTATACATAAAGGTCGTGTTATAGGTTGCTTGTTTCAGTCGTGCGAGCCAGGCGTTCAAAATTTTTCCTTTGCTAAAGCGATGGGACAGTAAGCAATGTGTATCGTGTGAATTTTCACATTGAAGCCAAGAAATAATACTATGTGCAGTGTAAACTTGTCTGCAAAACTTGCTTGCGATAAATGAATTATTCTTATGAAAAGCGTCGAATCACAAAAGGAATTTTCTCAACGCTGGATCGTCTTGTTGGCGTTGCTGACTGCTTTAGGTCCACTTTCAATCGACATGTATTTGCCGGCTTTACCTCAAATGGCCGACGATTTTGGTGTGACAACGCAACAAGTGGCCAATAGTCTTCCAGCGTATTTCTTGGGTTTGGCGATTGGACAGTTAATTTACGGGCCGGTCAGCGACCGCATTGGGCGTAAAACACCGCTATATTTCGGTTTGGTTTTATATATTTGTGCCAGTTTTCTGTGTGTCTTTGCCAAAAGTGAATGGAGCTTGATCGCGGCTCGCGTTTTGCAAGCCTTGGGTGGCTGTGTTGGTGTGGTGATTGCCCGTGCAGCAATTCGTGATCGCTTAAGTATGCAAGCTTCTGCTCAAGCCTTTGCCAGTATGATGATCGTGACAACAATTGCACCGATCATTGCACCTACTTTAGGCGCATGGGTATTGCAGGTGTTTGAATGGCAATACATATTTGCGGTATTGGTACTTGTCGGTATTTTTTGTCTTTTCTGCGTACATTTTTTCTTTCAAGAAACCCTGCCTGTTGAGCGACGCTTAAAATTAAGTTTGAAACAAGTCTTAGGTTTATATGGTGCGATTGTACAGGACGAAACTTTCCGTAAACCGATGCTCACAGGCTGTTTTTCTGGCGCAATTTTATTTTGTTATATCAGTGGCTCATCTGCCATTTTGATGGATGGTTATGGACTGAGCCAACAGCAATTTGCTTACGTATTTGGTGCGAATGCTTTAGGGATTATGGTGTTTTCAACCCTCAATAAGAAACTTGCAAATCGACTGGATGTTCGCCATCGATTGCACTTGGGTAATGCACTTCAATTATGTGGTGTGCTGATCTTATTGGTGGCGGGGCTATTTTATCTTTCATCTATCGTTGTTGTAATGTTTGGCATGTTCTTATGTGTTGCTTCAATCGGCTTCACTGGGCCAAATGCCATGGCATTGGCGATGTCTGAACAAGGCTCACGAGCTGGCACAGCCAGTGCCATTATGGGAAGTATGCAATTTGCCTGTGGTCTATTGGCCGGAGTGTTTTTGAACTTTTTAGTATGGTCAGCGCTGATCAATATGGCCCTGATTATGTTGCTATTTGTAGTTGTTGCAATGATTACTATGCGCAGTTTAAAAGCTTCAACGATGGGGTGAGCTGAATGCAGGTGATGATGTTTAGGTCATTTGACTTAAACGTCGGTCATCAACGTACTAGTATTTTGATCAAATATCCGCGTCACTCATTATAAATGTTCATCATCCATAACGATGAATGAGGGTGCTATTTTCCCATTGTGAGGGCAGTATCTGTTTACTCGAAATTTATCTCTAAACAATCATCCACTTGAAAATAAAAAGTGAAACGGTGGATCGCTGTAGTCCCATTGTAATGAAATAGAGCAACTGATAAATAAGTATTATTTGCATTAAACACAGTGCTTTATGCTAGATCACTACATATCGAATGCCTCTATCGGTAATGTGTCGGATTTTATCGTTTTTATGACATACCTATAGGGTATGGATATTTACCTTTAAGGTATGAGTGTTGAGCTTTTTTGCCATCTGAATCGGCTAAGTCTGAATTTTAACTAAATATTTCAGTCTATTTTCAGTGATGGATTCAGCGTTTTTGCTTTTTGCTTTCAAGTATTTCGTTATTAAGGGCTGCAAGTTGGGACTTTAATGCGACTAAAGCACGGATATGCAGCTTGAAATTTGTCCGCTCAAATAGGCGAATAACAAAGCGCCCAGAGTTAGGGCATACAACAATGACAGGACAATAGAGAGCTTAGGATGAAAACTCAAACTGTATTCCACCCAATGAAAACCCTTGTTGTTGCCATGAGTTTGGCTACGGTCTCAATGGCTCATGCAGGCAGCAATACTTCTGAAATTGAACAATTACGTGCAGAAGTTGCAGAACTGAAAAGTTTGATTAAAGCGCAGCAGCAAGTTCAACAACAGCAACAAACAGAGATTCAGCAAGTTAAAGCGCGTCCTGTTGCACCACCACCGCCACCAGCTACTCCAGCTGCAAGCTTGAAATCTAAAACAGGTGCAGATGTAAGTCTTTATGGTTTTGTTCGTGGTGATGCAAACTACATCATTGAAGGTGCGGATAACGACTTCAACAACGTACATACGTCTAAAGAAGAAGCACGAGATAAACTTCGCGCAACTGCAAAAACCACACGTTTTGGTTTAGATTTTACAGCACCTGTCGGTGGTGATAATAAAGTGGGCGGTAAAATTGAAGTCGACTTTGCAGATGCAAGTGGTTCAAATGATGGACTTCGCTTACGTCACGGTTACTTAACCTTTAACAACTGGTTATTTGGTCAAACGACATCTAACTTCTTGTCTAGCCATGCACCAGAAATGATTGATTTCAATACAAACTTGGGTGGTGGTACTACACGTATTCCTCAAGTTCGTTATAACTACAAATTAGCTCCAGATACTCAACTATTTGTTTCTGCGGAAGAAGGGGATAGTAAAGGGACTGTTGCTGCAGATCCGACATATCGCCTTCCAAACTTAACTGCCAAAGTGACTCAAGGTTTTGCTGCAGGTAAAGGTACCGCTTCAGCTCGTGCATTGGTTGAAAACTACAAATCTAAAGCTGCGGATGATACAGAAACAGCTTGGGGTGTAGCAGCGGGTGCATCTTATGCAGTGACTGATCAATTGAAATTGAATGGTGATGTCTCGTATACAGAAGGCAACAGCAACTATTTATATGGTTCTAACTCGGCTTACTCTGTTGTAGATGGAAACATCGAGCAAAACAAATTCACTGCTGTACAAGTGGGTGCAACTTATAAGTTTAATGAAAAACTACGTTCGACTTTAGCTTACGGCGCGCTATTTGCGGATGATGGCAGCGCGTATGCGAAAGATGCATTGAATTCAAATGCGAACGAAGAAGCACAGCAAGCTTGGATTAACTTTATTTACGCACCTGTAAAACCAGTTGAACTTGGCTTGGAATATGTGAACGGTAAACGCAAAAACTTTGCTGGTGAATCTTATAACGATGACCGCGTTGGCTTAATGGCTAAATATAGCTTCTAAGCTCAAATCATCGATCAGAATCGATCAAAAAAGCCTGACTTAGTTCAGGCTTTTTTTGTTTAAACAGAGGATGTATTAACACAAATGAACTCACAGCACTAAACAGATAGATTCATTAAATCGCCTGAGTCATGATGTCGTACTGGTTAAAGCAGGCGTTGAACCACGTACAGTGTATAGATCACGCTTAAATCTTTAATATTTTATATAGATAAAAAATACGAATGCATTTAAATAAAAACAATTGGATATAACTTTAAATTATAGAAAAATTAACTTTTTGTAATAAAAAGTACTGAAATTTTATTGTTCAGGCTGCATAATGTGCGACTTTTCAGAAATAGTGCGAAACAGTACAGACATACACAATGTTCTGTCATTAAATTTGCTTCATTTGAGGCTGTTTCTCAATTTAAAACTTTTAGCGATTTGTTAGTCATTTTGAGTTGATTTTTAAAGCTCAGACTTACTTATTTGAATCAGATGATGAATATTTTTCAAACTCTTTAGCTTGAGTCGTTTAATTGCATTATTGATTTGAAATTACAAAATGTAGTTGTATTTCAGACCATAAAGGCAGCTAATGCTGATAGAAGAGCTTTAAAAATATTCAAATAATTTTGGACAAATTATATGGAATTTAGTTTTAACGCGTTTTATACCTTAATCGCAGCGGTAATTGTGCTTTTGTTGGGACGGTTTCTAGTTAATCGTATTGGCTTTTTAGGCCGATATAACATTCCAGAGCCTGTTGCCGGTGGTTTAGTTGCCGCGATTATTTCTTTGGTGGTGCATAGTCTTTGGGGTTATAGCATTACCACAAGTAGTGAATTACAAACAAGTTTCATGCTGATTTTCTTCGCTTCTATTGGTTTGAGTGCAAACTTTGCCAAATTAAAAGAGGGTGGAATCGGCTTGGTCATCTTTATCGTCGCTGTCGCTTCATTCATCATGGTGCAGAACCTCGTAGGTATCAGTCTTGCGACGGTGCTAGGTATTGACCCTCTTATTGGTTTGATTGCAGGTTCTATTACCCTTACCGGTGGTCATGGTACTGCAGGCGCATGGGGTGAAATTTTAGAAGTTCAACATGGCATTCAAGGTGCATTAGCCTTAGGTATGGCAAGTGCGACATTTGGTTTGATTATTGGCGGTATTATCGGTGGTCCACTGGCTAAGCTATTAATTAACCGCTATCAACTTGCAACGCCTCGTACTCATTAACAAATTGAAAAAAGTGATAACACTCCTCTAGCAGATATTAATTCAACAGAATATGTACCGTTTGAATATCCGCATCGAGTTCGCCTTATTACAGCCGATAATGCAATTACCACATTAGGTTTATTTGCAGGGTGTTTAGCATTTGCGGACTTCATGACCGATTTTAGTAAAGGTACTGTATTTGAATTACCGACATTTGTTTGGGCACTGGCTGGCGGCGTAATTTTACGAAATGTACTGGAAGGTATTTTCCGTGTACAAATTTTCGACCGCGCTATCGATGTATTTGGTAATGCATCTCTATCTTTGTATTTGGCGATGGCATTGTTGTCATTAAAGTTATGGCAATTATCCGATCTCGCTGGCCCACTTGTAGTCATTTTGGGTGCACAAATGCTGACGATGGCTTTGTATGCTGCTTTTGTGACTTTCCGTGTCATGGGTAAAAACTATGATGCTGCTGTTTTATCAGCAGGTCACTGTGGTTTTGGTATGGGTGCAACGCCGACGGCTGTGGCAAATATGCAAGCGATTACAAATATGTATGGCCCTTCACATAAGGCATTCTTAATTGTACCGCTATGTGGTGCATTCTTTGTTGACTTAATTAATGCGACGGTTATTCAGTTAATTCTCAAATTTTTCGCTTAATTCTACAAAGGCTCTAAATTAGAGCCTTTGTTTTTTTGTATTCGCATTTTAGGTATTGATTATGGATGAACAATTAAATGCAACTCTCATGGGCTGGGTCAAAGTTTTTAATGATCCGCTTTGGGATTTCTTAGTCGTATTCTTAGTGGCTGTTGGTATTTTCTATACTTTAATCACTGGCGCAGTCCAGATTCGTCTATTTTTTCATAGTATTAAAGTGATGAAATCTAGCCGTAAAGAAGGCGATGATGAACATGGGATTACACCATTCCAAGCCTTTGTGACAGGGTTAGCCAGTCGTGTCGGTGTAGGTAACGTTGCAGGTGTTGCAATTGCGATTGCGATTGGTGGGCCTGGTGCGGTGTTCTGGATGTGGTTTACCGCATTTTTAGGGATGAGTTCAGCATTTGTGGAATCTTCACTTGCACAGCTTTTTAAAGTGCGTGATACGCAAAATCAGCAATTTCGTGGTGGTCCAGCGTACTACATCACGCAAGGCTTGAAGCAAAAGTGGTTGGGTGTGGTTTTTGCCATCGCGCTGATTTCAACTTACGGTTTTGTCTTTAATGCGGTGCAAGCCAATGCGATTACAGGTGCGACCTCACATGCGTGGGGCTGGGATAAAGCCAATATCATTTTAGACTTAGGTGGTTTCGGTTTCGAAATCTCTTGGGTGGGCTTGTTCTTGGTGTTCATTACTGCGCTGATTATTTTTGGCGGGATTAAACGAATCGCCAAAGTTGCAGAAAGATTTGTACCCTTTATGGCGTTGCTTTATCTCGCAGTTGCTTTCTATGTTGCATTTGCTAACTTTGCGATGCTCCTAGATATTTTCCAGTTAATTTTCAGTAAAGCCTTTGAATTTGATGCTGCGGCAGGTGGTTTTTTCGGTGCCATGGTTTCTATGGCAATGATGCAGGGGATTAAACGTGGTTTATTCTCGAATGAAGCGGGTATGGGCTCTGCACCCAATGCTGCGGCAGCATCAGATGTTAAACACCCTGTCAATCAAGGCCTAGTTCAGATGCTCGGTGTCTTTGTCGATACATTTGTCGTGTGTACCTGTACGGCGATCATTATTTTGGCATCTGGCTTGTATGAAAATGCAGGCTTTGAAGGCGTTGCTTTGACGCAAATGGCGCTTGAAAGCCAGATTGGCGCATGGGGAGATGACTTCCTTGCTATTATCTTGTTCTTATTCGCTTATTCTTCAGTAATCGGTAACTATGCTTATGCTGAAGGTAATGTGCAGTTTATCAATAACAATCCTAAGGTCATGTTTGTATTCCGTGTATTCGTCCTGATGATGGTGTACTTTGGTTCAATCATGAGTGTGCCTCTGATTTGGAACTTAGCGGATCTCTTCATGGGCGTGATGGCGAGTATTAACCTTTTTGCGATTTTATTGCTGACTCCATTCTTATTGATGTTGATGAAAGACTACACCTCACAGTTAAAACGTGGTGTAAAAGAGCCAGTGTTTAAAATGGATGAACATCCAAAGTATAAGGATCGCGTTAATTCCGATATTTGGTAAAGTCAAAAATTAACTAAAAAAAGCTCCGTTATCGGGGCTTTTTTTGCTAGATAAAGTCTAAAATCCTGATGTGGAAATTCTGCTAGACATTGAAATTTTGACAGCCAATGACTTTCTAGGTTGTATGTCAATATAATGTGCATCGGTCATAGGCATTAACGAATAATAACAGTGACGTGAATGCGGACTGATTAGACTACTTTTTCTCTTCAAATCTCGAGTTGCATTTGGAATATCTCTCAATGAAAAGCATAACTGTTTTGATGACTGCATTCGCAATCAGCCTTGTAGGTTGTCAAAGTGTGGGCTCAAAAACGGTCAGCGCTGAAACAACCGCACAAATTCGGACTTATACAGCAGCACCTGCACAGGTGGCGAATAACCGCATTGACTTTAAAAAAGTGAAAAAGCAGGAAAAGCGTCCGATTGTTGCTTTGGTTTTAGGGAGTGGTGGGGCACGTGGTTATGCACACATTGGCGCCATTCAGATACTTGAACAGCAGGGAATACACCCAGATTTCATTGTTGGAACCAGTGCGGGTAGCATTGTGGGTTCAATCTATGCATCAGGTAAAAGTGCCAATGAGTTAAGAGATATCGCCTTAAATATGAAAGCCAATGATGTTCGAGAAATACGCTTGGACAAAAAAGGCTTTTTTGACGGTAAAAAAGTTGAAGATTATATCAATGAGCAAGTTGATGACGTGCCTTTAGAGTTGCTAAAAACCCCAATGTATGTGGTGGCAACCGAGTTAAAGAATGGCAAAAAAGTCGTGTTCAACTATGGCAATACGGGGCAGGCTGTTCGTGCTTCGGTGTCGATTCCAAGTATGTTCATTCCCACGATTATTGAAGACACAGAATATGTTGATGGCGGATTGGTCAGCCCTGTTCCTGTGGATGTTGCACGCGATTTAGGGGCAGATATTATTATTGCAGTAGATATTTTGGCACGACCTATTCATACCGAAACGTCTAATGTTTGGGGCTTGTTTAACCAAAATATCAATATTATGCAAAATCGTTTAGCTCAAGAAGAACTCAAGCGAGCAGACATTGTGATTCAACCTGATTTACGTGAAAAAGCACATATATTTGATGTGAAAGGGCGTGAAGCGACGATGCTTGCAGGTGAAGAGGCAACCATGGAAAAACTTGGAGAGATTTCTCGGGTTTATGCTGAACATCAATACAGCAAGGGACATCATATTCCTTATTTAGCAGCCAAAGATTAGGCTGGTACGATTCGCAAATTTAAACGCATCCTGTTCACGTAATAGGGTGCATTTTTTATTTCAGCAAAGCATTTTAATTTTTGTTCTCAGCTTTTCCCATGCTCAATAGTATCCAGTAATCATTAATATATTGGATGTTGATTGGTTTTAGGTCTTAATCAAAAGATTTGCCAAATATAAAAATCGTAATAATAAGAAAATATACAGTTAATTATTTGAAATTAATTAAGAAAATCATATTAATTGGTTTTACGTAGATTTTAAGAGTATATACCTATATTAGCGTTTTTATTCATGTGCTTACGTTTACCAATACTGTTGAAGTGTTTAGAATATCATCAGGTTATTAATACTTAAAACCAATAAATATTTTAAAGGTGGCTGTAGATGAAAACGCTTGATGTAGGACAAAAAGTAAAGCTTGCGATGATGGAAGAGAGCGTGTTTATTGTCACTCATGTGCATGTAGATAATTCTTACACGCTAGAAAGTACCAATGATGGTGGACAAAAAACCAGCTATGACAACGTATCTTTCGAGATGTTAAAAGTCTTAGAAGATTAAGTTTAATGCCGTGCTATGTTGAATCGATGGAGCAACGCGTTTTAATGAATATGTTTTAAATATAAAACACAGCATAGCTTGGATTAAAAAATTGATAGATAGCGCGATAAATACTTGTTTATCGGGTGTATATCGTTATCGATATATATTTTACTGAATGATGGTATGATCACTATAAATAATAATGATGGTTTTTTTGCCGATTTGAACATTTAATTTTGATTAAAATCTATATAATAATCACATTAATCATTGTTATATCACGAGTCTAGAGAAACAAGATGTCCCCATTAGATCAAATTGCGAATGCACTAGACGACCAGTCAGAATTATCGATGTCAGTTTTAATGACTCCTGACATGGCGAATTTTTCGGGTAATGTGCATGGTGGAACGATTCTAAAATTGTTAGACCAAGTCGCGTATGCTTGTGCAAGTCGCTATTCTGGTAGCTACGTGGTGACACTATCAGTCGATAAAGTGAATTTTAAAGAACCAATTCACGTGGGTGAGTTAGTGACTTTCCTTGCAAGTGTGAACCATGTAGGTCGTACTTCTATGGAAATTGGTATTCGTGTTGAAGCGCAGAATATTCAAAAACGTACAGTGCGTCATACCAATAGTTGCTATTTCACAATGGTTGCTGTTGATGATCAAGGTAAACCAAAACAAATTCCGGCATTGAATCTAGATAATGACTGGAAACGTTGTCGTTTCGAAGCTGCGGAACATCGTAAAGTGGCACGTTTACAGGAAAATCATCATCCTTCTTGCAGTATTTATAAAAAGTCGACACAAAGCTAATCGCTTTGGTGGCTGAATATTTGAAAAGATCGCTTTGGCGATCTTTTTTTTATTCTGAAATTCGTCTGGAGAGTGCAGTTGGGATTTGAATTCCGAGTGTGCGACTAAAGTTTATTCTTCACAGCTCAGTTAATGATAGTCATTCAGTCCAATACTGTTTAATATAAAACGATACGTAGCGTTTCGTTTTTTAAATTATGAGTGAAACTGAAAAAACTTCTCGGCGTAAGCAATGTATCTTACAGGCAGTCACAGATGCTTTAGCGGAAAGTGATTATCGAAGCATGACCATTGAAGATATTGCGGCTCGTGCAGGCGTGGGAAAATCGACGATTTACCGTTGGTGGAAGCATAAGTCCGATCTGGTTTTCGATGCTTTTAAAGCGCACACCGCGTCGGTGTTTGAACTCGATTTATCACAAAGTTTAGAGTTCAATCTAAATCAACAATTGCTCAAACTATCACGGGCTTTAAATCAGTACGTGGGTCGAGCATTGCTGGTTGTATTGGCGGAGCATCGTGAAGCAGCGGGTGAGTTTTTTAAACAGTATTTGTTACCTCGACGAGAAGCAACACGTGAGCTGATCCAATTGGCCATTCAACGAGGCGAAATTCGCGCGGATTATCCTTTCGAACTCATGTTGGACATGTTGTACGGCCCGATTCATTATCAGATTATTTTCTTTAATACCCAGCCAGATGAAGACTATATCAAGCGACTGGTGCAGTTGGCGCTAAACCCGATTTTTACGCAGTCCCAAGCCACGCGTAGCAGCGAGACAATGATCTCATGACTACTCAACATCAGGCATCGCTATGGAACAAGTCTTTCGTTTTTTGTCTGTGTAATAACTTGTTTTTATTTAGCTATTACTTTGCGCTGCTGACCATATTGCCCATTTATATTATGAAAGAATTGGGTGGTTCGATTCAGCAAGCGGGTATGGCTTTAACGCTGTTTTTGGTGTCATCCATTGCGATTCGTCCCTTTTCCGGCATGATCATTGAGCGTTTTGGTAAAGCCAATTCTGTACGTATTTCAGGCTTTATCTTTGTCGTTTTTGCGCTGAGTTATTTGTGGATTGACAGCATGTGGTCGTTGTTGGTCATTCGTTTTTTACATGGTTTTTGGTTCAGTATATTAACCACGGTCAATGTTCCCATCGTAAATGATTACATCCCAGATCATCGAAAGGGCGAAGGCATGGGCTACTTTGTCATGTCGACCAACTTAGGCGTGGTGATCGGGCCATTTTTAGCGCTGAGTATGATTCAATTCAGCAGTTTTAGTACCTTATTTGCAGTATTAGCCTTATTGGTTGCAGTGGGCTATATTTTTACGTGGTTGGTTCAAATACAAGAACACGTACAGCATAAATCAAGTGATCAAGCGAGCCAATCCGCAGCCATCCAATGGCGTGATGTGATAGAAACACGGGTACTTGCCATCAGTTTTGTGGCATTGCTGACCGCATTTGCATATTCGAGTGTGATGAGTTTTATCACCGCTTATGCAGAGTTGAAGCATTTACTCGCTTATACCAGTATCTTTTTTATTGTCTTTGCTGTGTCGATGTTGCTCGTCCGTCCTTGGGTTGGCAAAGTTTATGATCGCAAAGGCCCGAGTGCAGTCATCTATCCATCCTTTATTTGCTTTGCCATTGGTTTGGTGATTGTGAGTTTTCTCACGAATCAATGGGTGCTTTGGATATCGGCCGTTTTTATGGGCATCGGCTACGGTTCAGTTTTCCCATGCCTGCAAACGGTCGCGATTCAAACGGTAGAAAAAGCCCGAATGGGACATGCAATATCCACCTTTTTTGCCTTGTTTGATATTGGCCTTGCTGTCGGTTCGGTCATTATGGGTGTGCTGATTGCATACTTTGGATTTCAGGCAACCTATTTATTTTGTGCAGTGATGGTGCTGTTCACTTTGTGGATGTATCGTCTATTCGTGGCAAACCAATTTAAACGCAGTGCTTTAGGAGCTGAATAATGGAATTACGACATCTACGATATTTTGTTGCGGTTGCCGAAGAGCTAAATTTTACTAAGGCTGCGCAGCGGATGTGTACAGTGCAACCTTCTTTAAGTCAGCAAATTAAAGACTTAGAACAGGAAGTTGGGGTGCAATTATTGATGCGAACCAACCGAAAAGTTGAGCTGACTGCAGAAGGTCAGGCCTTTTTAAAAGAAGCGCGTTTGAGTTTAGAGCATGCTGAAAAAGCCATGATAGATGCGCGTCAAATTGCGCAGCTCAGTAAAGAACAACTGAATATCGGCTTTGTTCCTGTGGCTGAAATGAAGGTCTTTCCTTATATCATGCCAAATATCCGTGCTCAGTTTCCTGAGTTGAAAATTCATTTTCATAGTTTAATGGATGTCGATCAGATCAGTGCAGTACGTAAAGGAGAGATTGATATTGCCTTTACCCGTTATGTCGAAGAAAGCCCTGATATAGAATCTGTTCAGATTTTTACTGAGCCTTTGGCGTTGATTGTACCGAAAAATTCGCCTGTAGCAGAACAGCGGCATATCAGCATTAAAAACATGAATAATCAGGATTTTATTATTAGTGATGAACATTCATCACCTGAGCTATACCGAATTATTCAAGATTTCTTTAAGCAAAATAAACTGAATGTGAACTTGGTGCAGCATTCGACCAATATTTTGTTAAATGTCAATTTGGTCGGTATGGGTGTCGGTTGGAGTTTAGTACCGTCTTATGTGATTCCATTGCTCGGTGATAAAATATTGGTTAAAAGTACGGTTGAACCTTTGCCGACCATTGGTTTGTATGCGAGCTATCGAAAAGATCGTAAAAATGATGCAATCGAATTGATTTTAAAAGTCTTAAAAGAGCAGTTCTATATGGGCTTTTTCTAAGCCTTTAAATATTGCCCTAAGATTTAAATAAAAAAATCCTGAATTAAGCGCTTCGGGATTTTTTTATTTATCGTATTTTTAATCAAAGACTCAATGATACATAGCCTTTGTCACTCTGATTTATTTAAACCATTTTTGTAAATAGGGTTTCATCACGCGGTAGGCAATCAAACCGATGAGTATAATCAGATAGAGTGGCCAAATCGTAATGAGAACAACCAACAGGCTCAACACAAATTGCCACCCTTTTTGTATACCGTACCATGCTCTTTGCCAGAAACTATCGCCATTTAACTGCGCAACAGCATCAAGGTTAATATCGATATGTTCACGGACAGTGGCAGGTTGAGTAAAGCTAATCACAATCGTGCTATAGCGGACACGATCTTGAACTTCTAAGCGGGTCAGGCGTGAGATTTCATTGACTTGCGCTGCAGAAACATGGTCGGGCACGACCTGTGTTTGCGACATTTTTTCTTCGAGTAGTTTTAGCTCATAGCGTTTTGCCGAATATTGCTGACGGTTCAAAAAATGCATTAGTGGTAACAGTTGATTGACGAAATGTGCAGCTTTTTCACTTGGCACACGAATGATCATTTCCGCTTGCGGATTTATTTTTTCAAAGATTTTAATTTTGCCGTCAGCAATCGGGTAGGATTGACTCTCTTGCACCACAAAGTCGATATTTTTCTGTTCAATAAAGCCACCTAAACTTAGCGTGAGTTTTTCAATTTCTAAGGCCGTTTTAACCACATCTTTCGACTCAAAACTGACATTGGCTTCTCGAACCATTTTACGAGAGGCTTCGGCTGGGTTGACCTGCTCATTTAAAATAGTTTCAGGTTTTTGTGTTGTTGCAGGCGTGGTAGACGGCTCATTGGAAGTGCTTTCCGCTGCTTGATCTTGCTGTGTACTGACTTGAGCAGGTTGTGCATCTGCGCTGGCTTCAGTTGCCATTTTTTCGGTTTTCTTGGAACAGCCTGAAATTAAAATCACCGTAAACATGGCAATTAAATATTTATTTTTCATCGATGTAGAGCTCAATTGTTTGATTATCAGAAAGTCGGAGTAAATACTTTTTGCTTTAAATATAAATTCAAATTTAGCGTAATTATTAGTCGGGCGTATTGTATCGGAAAGTGTTTAAAGTACGGATGAACGCAACATAATTCTACATAAAGCCGCGTATAGTAATAGACAGAACAACAAGGATGAAAATAAGGATATCTACAATGAACCCAGCAATGAAACTCTACAGCAATCCACGCTCACGCAGTAATACTATTCTGCCTTTATTGAAAGAATTAGACATCGAGTCAGAAGTTGAGATTATTGAAGTGCCATATGAAGAGATGCACCAAGCGGCATATCTCAAGATTAATCCCATGGGCAAAGTTCCCTGCTTGGTCGATGGTACTGCCGTGATCAGTGAAACTGCAGCCATCTTTAGTTATTTAGCCGATAAATTCAGTGACAAAGGTTTGGCACCCGCCTTAGATGATCCCAAACGGGGTGAATATTTGAAATGGATGTTTTTCTGTCATGGTCCGCTGACTGAATATATGGATATGAAAAATGTTGGCATTAGCACTGAGTTAATGGATGAGAAACGTGGCAGTTTGAGTTTTGGTAATGAAAAAATACTTTTAGATTTTATTAAAACAGGGCTTGCGCAGGCCCAGCCATATCTGTTGGGGGATAAAATTAGCGCAGCAGATTTATATTTGGCTTATTGGATGGTGTATGCCATTTCATTCAAAATATTGCCATATTTAGAGGAATTTAAACCTTTTATTCAGCAGATTCAGCAACGTGAATCGGTAAAAGATGTGCATTGGTTTCAGTCGGTTTAACTTGGATGCTTATTTGATTGTTGGCTGAACTTGGTATTGCTATATGTCTATTCATATAACTCTTTCTTTGAGAACTAAAAAGAAAGAGTTTTAAATATCAATCACTAAGATGATAAAGCGATTTTAATTATTGCCATAAATAATGTATGGCATATATTGCGCTAAATTAAATAGACTCAATCGTTGTTGGTTCTATTTAAAAAATCATGGGCTTCATCATCAGATAGAGGTGGGCCTAAATCTCTTTCAAGTTTGGCATATATTTCGAGTAGCCTTTTTTGTTGAGGATCCATATCTAATGCACGATGCTGCTGATATGTTAATTGATCATCAATCCAATCATAATCCTGAATCGCAGCCCCTGCGAAACTGGTTTTCAAATGGAGTTTGTAATAACCAGAAAATTTATGTTTCTTGGTATCTAGACAGAGATACGCGAAGGTAGACCAACCACTTTCGGGAAATTTAAGGCGAGCTCGGCAGGGCTTCTTTTCTAGTGTAAATGTGGGTGAATAGACTTGGCCTTTTAGAATGATATTTTTATCTTGACCAAAATATTGAGTTTGTAATGCAAATAAAGCAAGAATCACTGTGGTGAGAAAAAAGCTGGCAATGACTGCATAAAAAAATGAAATGTATAAATGGAAGGACAAAAAATTAGATTCTTCGTTTTTGTTCACATCTTTTTCTAAGCGTAATAAATAGCAATTCAAAGAAATAAGAAAACAGAGGCAAAAAACGAAAATAGCTAACCAACTATTGGCATGAAAATGATGTATCTCTACGAAAATGAGTGAACAGATAAAAATAAAACCTAACAAACTATAAATGAATAATTTCTGAAATCTTTTTTGCATTTTGCGAAGCTTATAATTATGTATTGAACGATTATAGCATGCGATGTTTATAGTGATTATAGAAAAAATCACCATGCTTTATGCATGGTGATTTTTAATTCTTGCAGATCTATTTAGATTATTAAGCATGCAATTTTGCAAACAATTGTTGGCTCACGCTGTCTAAAGTTTGTGGAATTGCAATCGCTGCAACAAAACGGTCTGGGCGAAGAATCGTAACAGATTCAGTGGTTTTACCAAACCAACCACGAATATCGGTACCAATATCACCAATCGTAATCACATTGTCGTACTTGGTGCGATTTTCATTGCTGAGCTGAACAGCAGGCAATACTTGGATAAATTTAACGCCCAATTTTTGCCATTTTTTCATGGTCGCATCTGACAGACCCCATTTCGGATCGACGCCCCAAGCAATGATTGCAAAGTCGTTACCGATGACTTCATCGAGTAGGACTTTCTCACCAGATTCAAGTTGCACATGTGGCTGAATGAACATTTTACCTACAGGTGAGTCTTTAACACCGTTATTGATCAATGCACCGTCGTTGTACTTCGGCATTGGCTTGAAGCGCATTTCCAATAGATATTGCTTGATCGGTTTGATGTAATTGAGTGCATAGGCAATACCATCACGGATGAAACCTTGCCATTTTTTCGGTGGAGCAAGGACATGACCCGCCATTACAGAAAGATCAATCATCGCTTTTGCATGATCTTTACGTTCAACTTGGTATGTATCTAAAAGCGCAGGGCCAGCTTTGCCTTGTACAACCATTGCAACTTTCCACGCAAGGTTGAACGCATCACGCATACCACTGTTATACCCTTGACCTTGCCATACTGGCATGATGTGCGCAGCATCACCTGCAAGTAAAATACGGTCTACACGGAATTTATCTGCAATACGGGCATTGTGGGTATAAACGCGCTGACGAATCACTTCAATACCGTCGGTCGTTGGAAGCACTTTCGACAATAATTTGGCAATGTTTTCAGGTTTGCTTAATTCATCTTGAGTTTCACCAGGCATCACCATAAATTCGAAACGACGAATACCGTGTGGAAGCGCAGCAGATACATAAGGACGCACAGGGTCACAGCATAGGTAAATGTGTGGCGTTGCAAGTGGGTCGTTATTGATGTCGATCACGATCCATTGGTTCGGTGCAGTTTTACCATCGAAGCCGATGTTGAGGGTACGACGTACCACTGAGTTACCACCATCACAAGCAATCAAATACTGCGCTTGAATTTTTTCAGCTTCACCGTCTTTATTTTGAATATTTAGCGTTACACCATTGGCATCTTGGCTAAAATCAGACAATTGACGAGAGAATAAAACATTTGTGGTTTCGTACTGTTTTAAACCTTGTAGCAGTACATTATCGACTTGCGGTTGAATAAAGGCATTACGACGTGAGAAACCAAATTCACGAGTGAGCGGTTGAATGTCAGCGAAACAACGACCTTTAGGGGTTAAGAAACGCATCGCGTGGTTCGGTGTTGTATGTGGTAATACTTGATCCACTAAACCTAATGATTGGATGGTACGTAATGATTCATCATCAATACCAATCGCACGTGGGTAGTCAATCAGGCTGTCCAGTTGTTCAATCACAGTGACATTGACGCCTTGCTTACTTAAGTAGTTTGCAATGGTTAAGCCGACAGGACCTGCGCCCAGAATGGCAACTTCCGTTGTGTAATTTGCTTTATTGCTCATGCGTAAACATCCAATCACTTCACATATGCCACTATTAAGTTCTAAACAGAGACTTTCAACAAGCTAGGCATAAGTCGAAACGATGAATCGAATTGTCGTGTTTTTTGCAGGGTTTTATTTTAAGTGGATGATATATATTTATTTATATGAAAATCATCAATCATTTTGAATGATTTATCGATCATTAAAATCTATCAATCAGTGGCTTTGAGCATAAAAAAGCCGAACCATTTTTCAATGATCCGGCGACTTTAATTCATTTAGCACAACATTTTATTAGTGAGGGATAAATGTTGAGCAGCAGACTAAATGAATTTAGCGTGTGGAGTACGCTATCCGTCTATTACTGAGCAGGTTGAGCTGGTGCAGAACCTTCAGCATTTGCTTCTGAAGCAGGTTGAGCAGCAGTACCTTCAGCAGCAGTTGTTTCAGTCGCTGGCTGTTCTTGAGTGCTAACCACTACTTTTTCTTGTTCAGGCGCTTCTTGTTTATCTTTGCTCGCAGCAAAACTTGTTGCAGCTGCAGCAGCTAGAGTAGAAGCAAGTAAAATTTGAGTTAATTTCATTTTGAGCATCCTTATATATTTTAGTAAGTCCTGAAAAGATCATCACGTCCATCAGGAGAGAACTCATGCTAAATCGAGAAAACCGAGTGATCAATGCGAGCAACAAAGTGAAACAGACTGGTTAACTGGATGAATACATAACCGTCCATCCTGTGTTTTAAATGTAAAAAAAATATCGGAATCTTCATTTAACTTTGCAAGAAAAAATGACCAAATCGACTTTATGATTCATTCATTGTTTACATGATGATTACATCGATGTCGTAAATAAGCAGAATCTAGAAATTTCACTAAAATCCAAATGTAAGGATTCTTTTCGATATGGCTATTTTTTTTTAAATATAAGAGTTAACTTTGTCAATAAAGTATGACCAGATATGTCATGCATTCATGCAAATGGAATAAACAGGCTGTTTAACAGCCAGATCATCATTCAATGCCTCGGATACTAGGCTGATCTATGCTTTAGAAAAATGAAGACAGAGAAATGAAGACTAGACTTGCAGCATTTTTTTGAAATCATTATGGTAAAGGCCATCAATCATTGGCTATTTATTTGAGTGACTCACTTTTGAAATTAGTTTCTACCCACGGTGCGATTCCGGTTCATATTATTTCTGGCTTTTTAGGTGCGGGTAAAACCACAGTTTTACAGCAGTTATTAAAGCAAAAGCCAGCGGGCGAAACTTGGGCCGTACTGATGAATGAGTTTGGGCAAATCGGGGTCGATCAACAGATGTTGCCGCAAGATCAGGGCTTTGCGGTGAAGGAATTATTGGGTGGATGTCTATGTTGTAGTAGCCAACTGCCGATGCAAATTGCGTTGTCACGATTATTGTCAGAGGTGAAACCCGACCGACTGTTTATTGAGCCGACAGGTTTAGGGCATCCGGGACAACTATTGGAGCAATTGACCGAGCCACATTGGCATCCGCATTTAGCCATGCGGGCATTGGTAACCGTGGTTGATGGCTCACGCTTACATGATCAAGAGTGGACTTCGCAAAATCTGTATGCCGATCAACTCAAAGTGGCACAAATCGTTGTGGTGTCTCATGTCGATTGCATGAGTGATGCCGATCAAGCTGGTTTGGAACGACTCAAACAAACGTATTTACCGTATCAGCAGCAATGGATCAATGTCGTCAAAGGTGATTTAAAATTGGCAAATATTGATCTCGCCTATGTGGGAAGTCCTCGTAAAATTCAGCCTTTATTGGCGATACAAAAGCAAACGTTGGTCGATGTACCCACAGAAATTAAACAGTTGCCTTATCATTATGTTGAATCCGCTCAGGGCTATAGTGTCGCAGGTTGGAAACTCCCAAAACGATGGACCTTTGATTTTTTTGAGTTGTTAGATTTACTCTGTGAGCAGCAAGATTGGCTACGGATCAAAGGTATTTTTCAGACAGACCAAGGGTGGAAAACCTTTAACTTTAATCCCGATCAGTTTAATTATCAGTCGAGCGAGGAAAGTATCGATAATCGTGTCGAAATTATTTACCAGACTGAACGTGAATGGCTCGAATTTGAAGATCGTTTAATGCAGTGTCGTATCGATGCCGAGAAAGCTGAGAAATAAGTAAATCAGCGCAGCAAAAGCTTGCTAAATCTTATATGCTAGGCGCCAAATTTGAGGACTTTACTATGGCGCTAAAAGCTACAATTTATAAAGCAGATTTGAACATTGCCAATATGGATGTACACCAATATGGTGATTATCAATTGACAATGGCTTTGCATCCTTCTGAAACGATTGAACGTTTGATGGTACGTGTCTTGGCATATGCACGCTATGCAGATGAAGCCTTAGAATTTACCAAAGATCTTTTCGAAACAGACGAACCAGCGCTGTGGGAAAAAGATTTAACAGGCCAATTGGTGAAATGGATTGAAGTTGGCTGTCCTGACGAAGACAAAGTCAAAAAAGCCAGTGCACGTTGCCCAAACGTTGCTGTGATTACTTATGGTTCATCAGTAGATGAATGGTATAAACGCAACAGCAAATTGAAAACACTGAAGAATGTTGAGATTTGGCAATTATCTGAAGCGAGTACAGCTGCCATTCAAGAGTTATCCGAACGAACCATGTCTTTACAATTAAACGTAATGGACGGCGAATGGACTTTGATAGGTGATAAAGCTCAAGCTGTCATTGAATGGACACAATTGCAATAAGTTTATCATTTGATTTAACTCTTCATGATGGGTGTGAGTTTAGGCTTGCATCCTGACTATAAAATTCGGTATATCTACAAACAATGAGAAAATTTTAAAGATGGGGAGCAGCCGATGTACCCTGATTTTTATTTGTTATTTGTGGCGCTTATGATTGGCGCTGTCATTGGTGCGGAACGTGAGTACCGAAGTAAGTCGGCAGGTCTGCGCACCATGATTATGGTCAGTTTAAGTTCATGTTTATTTACTATCTTATCGTTACGTATCGGCGTTGATAGTCATGATCGAATTGCGGCCAATATTTTGACTGGCCTCGGCTTTTTGGGTGCGGGGGTAATTTTTAAAGATGAAAATCGAATTTCAGGCATTACCACAGCAACTACCATTTGGATGACCGCTGCCTTAGGCATGGCTGCGGGAGCGGGCTATGTCATGCTGAGCTTGATTGGTACGGTGATTGTGCTGATCGTTTTAATTGTTTTGATTTATATTCAAGCGTGGATTGAAGCGAAAAACCAAGCACGGAGTTATCGTATCGTTTGTCACTTTCGACAACAAACGCTGGATGACTATGAAGAGCTGTTTAAAACCTATCAAATGCAAGTGGTTCGTAGTGTGCGACATAAAACTGAACATAAAATCAGTGGGCGTTGGATCTTAATTGGCTCTGCGACAAACCATAGAAAATTAACTCAAGATCTAATGAATGATCAGGATATTCTGGAGCTCAATTTTTAACAGCGTATTTACTACGGCATCCAAAGTAATCCTGTTTATAATAGGGTTTTATTTTGATTGCGGCATTTGAGGTTGAGAGCATGAGCAAAGAATTAGAAATTATTGACTTAGTGGTAGGCGAAGGTAAAGAAGCGGTTAAAGGCGCTTTGATTACAACACACTATACAGGCTGGTTAGAAGACGGCACTAAATTCGATTCATCACTGGATCGTGGTAATTATTTTGAAACGGTAATTGGTACAGGCCGTGTGATTAAAGGTTGGGATCAGGGCATCATGGGGATGAAAGTCGGTGGTAAACGTAAGTTAATCGTGCCATCACATTTGGCTTATGGTGAGCGTAAAATGGGCAATGTGATTCCTGCCAATTCAAATCTTATTTTTGAGATTGAATTGTATGATGTAAAAACGCGCGATTAATACAGTGACTGTTTTAGATCGATGACATGGACGTTATTGATCAATTGGATAAAATAGTAGTTGTTATTTTTGTCTTTTACCGTAGATTAGAATAATTGCTCGAGTATAAACGCAGGAATCAAAGCCGTTGTCTTTACAGTTGCCTTGCACCAGATTGTTCTGGGTTCTTACCTTTATTATTTTTACATTGGCATTCACTGTATCGACTGCTCAAGCACAGTATGAAACTGCGCCTAAATCGTTTTATTTAAAACATCAAAACGAAGTTAACCAAATCTACTTCACGGAAGACACCAGTAGCCTCTTACAAGGCAAATGGTTGTTTTATCCAAATCAATTTTTAACTTCTCCGAGTTCGGTTCTAGTCGGTCAAACGGTCTATCTGCCTGCATCATTTAAAGACATCACAGGGGACAGTAAAGGTTTTGGGACATTTACTGGACATTTCCAAATCCCTAAACAATTTATTGGTCGACGTATCGCGGTATTGATTCCAAATCAGTACGGTGCGTATCGGGTATTTTTAAATGGTGATGTGATCGTTCGTTTGGGCGAGGTGGGGCGTACTGAAGCAGAACAAAAAACGGAGAATGCACCGCGAATTGCCTATTTTGTGGCACAAGATGAATATTTCACTTTAACCATTCAGGCTTCAAGTTTTAACAGTATGCACGGCGGGTTTGAAAACCCGATGCGTATTGGTATTGCTAAGACAATAAACCGCCAATTCCAACAACAAATGATGAGTATTGGAATGGTGTCGGGCGCCGTCTTGGGTGTGGGACTCTTTACGATCCTATTTTCTGTTTTCCGAGGTTTACGCGGTCGCAATAGCCGAAGTAATTTGGTGTTTGGCTTATTTATTGTCTTTTTAGCATTCCATAATTTATTTTCAGCACCTTATGCCTATACCACTTTTACCGATATCAATTGGTTGTGGGGCACGCGATTAGAATATTTATTTACTTATTTGGCGTCGATTTTCTTTTTAAGTTATATCCACTTACTCAGTCGTCGCTATTTATTTACCTTAAATTATCAGATAGCGATGTTGCTGTTGTCTTTGAATATTTCAGTGACTTTTGTTTCGACGCCTGAGATTTTTCAGCCTTTGGCAACCTACAGCTTTGCCTATGTGATCGTTGTTCTGAGTAATTTTGCGTATGGTTTTTACCTAACACTGAAAAAGAAAGAACCGTATTCAAAATTAAATTTAATCGCGGTTATTTTCCTGTGCATTACTTTTTTAAACGACTTCTTGCTGATGATGAATTTGATTGATTCAGTCAATTTATCGTTCATTTCAACCAGTTTGTATGCTTTGTTGATCATGTTTCAGCAATCGCATCACTATGCACAGCAGTCGATGCATACCGAGCAGTTGAATAATAGTTTGCTTGAGCTAAACAGTTCACTCGATCAGAAAGTTAAAGAGCGCACCTTACAGCTTCACGAGCTGAATAAAAAATTAGAGCTACAAATTCGTATTGATGCCTTAACAGGGGCATTTAACCGTCGTGCATTGAATGCTGAAATTCAACGCTTATATTCGGAAGTCCGTTTTCATAGTCACCGAACATTGGTCTTTGCTATGTTAGATGTCGATTATTTTAAAAATTATAATGACCACTATGGACATCTCAAAGGCGATGAGGTGTTACAGCAGATCGTGAAAACCATGCAAAATACCCTGCCAAGTTCAGCCTATGTGGCTCGCTACGGGGGAGAAGAGTTTGCCATATTGATGCATGATGTTCCGTATGCGATTGCCCAAGAGCAATTGCAATTGGTACTCGAAGCCATGCGTAATGAACAACTTGAACATGTTAATCGGGGGGATGACAAAAATTACGTCACACTGAGTTTGGGCATGGCATGGATGGATAAGCAGAATGACTTCGACAGTATCGAAGCCTTAATGAAGCATGCAGACCATTATTTATATATGGCTAAACAGGCAGGACGCGATCAACTTAAGCCTTGATACACAGTTGTAAACGGTTAAAACTTTGCGGTGCTATTGTTAGTACCATTGCCAATACTCATTTAAATTCATCTCTCAAATTCATGCTGTTTGAAAATCTATCCTTCTATGAACTTTATCTCTCTACTAACAGAGCTGTTTAACCAATTTGAGCGGAACATCGGCAGGCTCAAAATCCTGATGTGTGACAAAGCCATATTTTTGGTAAAAGGCGAGTGCCGTATGGGTACTTTCTAGACTGATCTCGGTAATATTCTTTTTCCGGACACAGTGAATCATGTTTAACAATAACGCCTTACCAATGCCTTGGTACTGACGTTCTGGGCAGATATAGTTCAGTAAAATTTGTCCCTGATCACTGACTAAAATAAAGCCGACCACTCGATTGTCACTGACGTAGACCCAACTATCGTTGTAAAGCATCCACATTAAGATATTTGATTGATTTGCCTCCTCAAGCCAAGTTTGAATCACACTTTCATTACGTTGATGGTCCTGGATACATGAACGAATGCTGTTGTGAATCACGTGAATAATTTCGGGTATGTCCTGGATTTGTGCTTCGCGTATCATAATTTTTTCTTTTTATAGAAAACTCCAACAGCCTGTCATTTCAGAAGATATCGCCATGTGCTTAAAGAGGTTTCTTGTTGCGTTTTATGTTTTTTTGCTGCCATTGCGCTGTTGGGTTGGGTTTTTATTTCAAAATTGTTGCAAAATTTACAAATGTATATTTATAAATTAATCGTTAAATACGGATAAATAACGACATAAATGCATCTAACTATACTGTTTTTAAAGTAATAATAGATTTTTTAGAAATGTATACATACTCAATGATTTCAGCAGGTGTAATAGTTTGAAATAAATTAGCAAAGAAAATAGGCCAAATTTCAGCTTTAAAATAATTTTGTATGAATTTTAAACGTTATTGTGCGTTATATTAGTCCATAAAAATATTCGATGATTCAAGATGTGCATGCGCGTCATCGGCAGTAGGTTGTTATTATGGTTAATTTTCTCATTGTGATATGTATTCTGATCGCGTTGTCTGCAGCGGGCATTGTGGTCAAAAAAATCCTAAAAACAGAAAAATATCGTCAAAAATATACGCGCTACCAAGCACCAGAAAAATCGAACAGTATCTCTTTAGCATCGAATGATGATGCTATACGCCAAGTCGATCAGGTCATTGAAGTTGATGAATATGAACAGCAACTTTTTGATGATATTGCGGAAATTTTCTTTCAACAACAATACAAATTAGATTCGCTACAGGCAGCCGAGCAGTTACAAGAAGTCTTTTTACGTCGCATGCCAGTGAATTGTAAAACTCAAATTCGCCAATTAGATTTGAATGAATGGTCGATTTATTGGAATTTTTACAATCAATCACTCGAGTATTATTTAGGCCGATACGGTGAGTTTTATACACATGTCGACCGTTTTGGCGAAGAACATAAAATTGAATATCGCTATCAAGACTCCGCAAGTTGAAGCAAAATGCGATCTTGGACTAAATCGAGATAACTCAAATCATCGGTTATTCGGGCCATTAAAATAGCGCCTTCATAATCCGCCAAGCTGACTTTGGCAAGTTGAGCGGCGTGTTCGATGGTCATGCATCGCTTAAAAAACACTTCAAAGGCGAGTTGCCACTCCTGAAAGATGGACTGTAATTTTGCAAAAATCTCGGCAGGTAAATGTTGCCGCTCCATACTTAAGATCCCGACCAAACAGCCTAATCCACCTTGGCTAAAAAACTGGATGGCCTGTTGATGGATGTGCGAGAAAGCCTGTTGAGGTGATGCAGTGGATCGCTGTAATTGCTGAAAAATACTGTGCTTTAACTTCACGTGTGTCAGGTTTAAAATTTCCATCAGCAAAGCGTCTTTATTCGGATAGTCATAATAAAACGCAGCTTTTGAAAGTCCACAGGCTTCAGCCAATTTCCCCATGCTGCAGCCCATATAGCCATAGCGTTTAAAGGCGTGTGCTGACTGTAGTAATAGATGTTCTGAGGTGTTTTTCCGTGGACGCATGTATCTCTCTATCCAAATAAATCACTATGATGTGTATAAAGTAAATTGGTTTAACCGACTAATAGTTCGTCAAACCTTCCAATGACTTCCTGCCATAAGGGTTCAGCACCTTTGCGGAAATATCCCATATGACCAATATGTTTTAGACCATAATCTTGCGCTTCAATATTGATATAGTGCATTGATGCTTGCGCATAATGTTGCATAAAAGCATGTCGTGAATTGGGTAATGCCCAGTCATCATCGAGCGCAGCGACCGCATAAATCGGCGTTTGAACTGCAGCATATTGTTGAGATAGCTCACTCAGCTCAGGGTCGGCAAAGAAATAGGTTGGGTTTTTACACCAACGACGCCATTGCTTATAGACATCGACAGGAAGGTCAGCGCCCATATTGAGTTTGCTCCAAGGCAAATACCCTTTGACGGCAACCATCGGCGGAAAAACGATATTCCACATCACATGAACTTTCATTTTTTCTTTAAAGGGCATATAGCCATGCCAACCTGCGCCAGTGCCAAAACAATACATGGCACGTATCTGATCATGATTTGAGGTAAGGCCTAGTGCTTGACCGCCATAAGAGTGTCCCACTAGAAAAGTTTCCTGACCGTGTTGTTGCATATAAGCTATGGCACCAGAAAGGTCATAACGTCCCCAGTCAAGATAAGACATCTTAAAGCCTTTAAGTTTTGACGGTGCAGAACGTCCTATACCACGATAATCAAAAGTCAGTACTTGATAACCGAGTCCTGCGGCATACTCGGCAAAACGACGGTAAAATTGTTGAGGTACACCTGTCGCACTTGAAATAATAATATTGGCCTTAGCGGCAGTATTAGGCCGATATTCAACGCCTGAAAGCGTATAACCATCGGTTGCAGGGAAACTCACGGGTGTACTATGTATTTCTTGCGCTGCTGGTTCTAAATCCGTTGACATAATTTTTCTCTTGATAGGCAGGACGTAAAGGGTTTACTCAGTTTAAATAAAGGGTTATTTGCCCTGAAAATTGGCTGCGCGACGTTGTAGCATGGCCATCACACCTTCTTGTACATCTTGTGTTTTTAGTAGTGGTTGTAAGTGCTGATCCAATTGAGCAAAGGCAGCATCGGCTCCCAAATGCACCCCTTGCTGTGCTGCAGCGAGTGTTGCCTGAACCGCCAGTGGTGCAGCCTGTGCAATTTGTTCTGCAAGTTCTATTGCATGAGATAAGGGCGCTTGGTCGGTGATTTCAGTCACCAAGTTCATGTCATATGCCGTTTGCGCATTGAAACGTTCACCTGTGAGTAAATAGCGCATGGCTTTATTCCAACCCGCTGCTTGCACAAAGCGAACTGTTGCGCCACCAAAGGGAAGAATGCCACGTTGCACTTCCATTTGAGCAAACTCCGTGTGACGCTGTGCGATCACGATATCGGCATTCAGCATGAGTTCAATACCCGCTGTAAAACAGAACCCTTGTACCGCGACCACAACTGGTTTTTTTCGTTGTCGTGAGTTGGTTCCCCACGGATTAATTTGCTGATCAGGAAAATTAAACAGCCCGCTGCCAAGTTTGGGTTGTAGTTCGACCAGATCTAGACCCGCAGTAAAATGATCGCCATGAGCAAAAATCACCGCACAGCGTAAATTTGGATCATCTTCATATTCAGTGAGCGCCAGTGAAAGGTCATGAATTAAATGACTGTCAAACGCATTTCGTTTATCTGCACGGTCCAAACCGATTAAATAAAGATGACCACGAATTTCTCGACTTACACGACCTTGTTGTTCTGACATTTGGATGATTCCTTCTGATTATTCTTTATGCATAGCTAAGTTTTTAAACGATTGTTAGAAAACTGTCAAAACTGATGCGTTCAAAACATCAAAATCATCGTCTGGTGGATGAGTGGTTTGATTTAAAATTTACAGAGTTGATATGAAATAGTGCAGGATATAGCTTGCCTTTGGGCTGATTTTTTCCATAATAGCTGCAGCTTTTTTAAGGCCCAATCTACCATGTCAAACTTAGAAATTTTTGCAGTCATTATTAGCTTAATCGGGGTGACTTTAACCATTAAGCGAAATATGTGGTGTTGGTGGTTTAACTTTGCAGCTTTTTTGCTGTATGCCTACCTGTTTTATACCTACAAACTTTATGGCGAAACCATTTTGCAGTTTTTCTTTGTAGTGGTGAACTTCTACGGTTTTTATCATTGGTTGAAGGGCAAACAACAAGACCACGACATTCGTATTGAACCGATTGCGACCAAACTCGTGATCTTTCAAATGCTCTTAGCTGCGGTGGGCGGTTTGATTTTTGGTTTAAGCCTGCACTATTTTACCGATGCAGCCGTGCCGATTTTGGATGCACAATTGGCCGCATTTAGTTTACTCGCAACGTATTGGACCAGCCGGAAACATATTGCTACTTGGGTGCTTTGGGTATTTGTCGATATTATCTATGTGGGTATGTTTATATACAAAGACCTGTATCTCACTGCGGCGTTGTATGCTGGTTTTGTGGGCTTGGCGGCATTTGGTTGGTGGCAATGGACACAAGTCAAAAATAAACAGCAGCAACAGGCGATGAAAGCTTTATAAGGATCATTGGGTGATGGCAAAGCTACTTTTAATAGCCGATTCCGAACCCGATGAATAAGTAAAGAGCGTGCAGAGTCATGATTATCGACTTTCAACTTGAGCAGCAACTGCGTTTTGATCGACAAGCTGGGTTTCTATTGCAGCAAAAAGCGAGCTTTTTTCAGTTTGAACAAATAGCAGATGTGTATAACGCTGAATGGCTCAATGCATTTCCACAAGGCACGCAATGTAGCATCAGCGGTTTGGATGATGGTGCAGATGAATACGGCATCCAAATCAGTTACAAACACCAAAGTATCTTGATTGATTATTCACAAGTAATCAAATTGGTACACCGTGATCGGGATGGTGTGGTGCATAGCATGATCTTAAATTAACAACTGATGTTACGCACGTAAAAGTACTTATGCACTTTTAAAATGATTTTTAAGTCTATTCGACGGAGTCTTACATCTAAAGATTGAATAAAGGGATTAGCCTTCGGCTGGAGGTACTCTTACGGAACATTGTTTCTCATTCGGCAAAATGAGAAGCGTGCTTCGTAAAGAAACCATCTTGCGGTGCAATGCACCTCACCGACAAAACTCGTTCACTACCGTCAAATTATTCAAAGCATCGCAAAAACATTTTTGATTAGAAGTAGTCCTGTCTCAAACACTTGCGGATGACCTTACCGCGTATCGTTCTTTTATTTGAAGTAAATTGCGCTTTGATGGTTACTGCATAACATCAGTTAATCAGCTATGTTTCGAACTTTTTCATGATTATGGCTCGCACTGCACGTCTTTTGAACCAAGCGCTTTGATACATGCAAAACCAATACAACAGCTTCCTGAACAAGCCAGCTTTGATATTTTTAGCCTCGACTTTGGTCATTGGTACGCAAAGTTGTCCTATGCAGGGATGTATTTAAAAATTGATGCGGGCTGGGAATTTCAGCTCGAGTTTAAAGATCAGCATGGGCAAATCTATCAAAAAGTCCTTTAAGGCAGAGTCCCTCTGAATTTCAGTATGGCAATTCTGTTTTTCTAGCTTGGTTTCAGGTCAATGACAGCCACAGCGCTTTCCGATTTAATCCAAAACACAGTTATAGCAACTGTAGACTGGGCGAAATAAAACAATAAAACCAATATTGACCTGAAGGATTACGAGAATGGCACATCAATTTACCGTCAATGCCACAATTCATGGCGTTTCACTTGAAGATTTTAAACGACTAGCCGCAGATATCAGCTTGCATGAAGCGGTGTGCAAACGCATACCGGGTGAAAATCTAGAAATTTTAGAATCAAAAAAAACAGGTGATATGTATACCTTAAAACGTGCGTATAACCTTGATGTAAATATTCCAGATATTGCCAAGAAGTTTTTAAAAGATGCGTTTCGTCTGAAACGTACGGATATTAGTAATTTGGCGGCATTAACCTCTGACGTCAAACTAGATCCGAACCTACCGCTCGAAGCCAGTTGTAAACGAAGTGTCAGTGGTGATGCAACACAAGTGAGTTTCAATTTGGACTGGACGGTGAAAGTCAAAGTTCCACTTATTGGTGGATTACTTGAAAAACATGCAGAAGGTGAAATTCGTCGTTTTAGTCAGCTTGAGATTGAAATTGTAGAAGATGAATTGCGTAAAAATTTAAAAGCCTGAATTGATTTGAAAGAGATTTAAAAAAAGCGGTCATTGACCGCTTTTTTTAGTGACTGATGTTACGCACGTAAAAGTAATTTCACAATTTTTAAATGATATTTAAGTCTATTCGACGAGGTCTTACATCTATGGATTGAATAAAGGGATTAGCCTTCGGCTGGAGGTACTTTTGTTTAGGCAAAAGTATCCAAAACCATTGTCATCCGCAAAACTCGTTCACTAGCGTCAAATTTTTCAAAGTATTGCAAAAACAATTTTGATTAAAAGTAGTCCTGTCTCAAACACTTGCGGATGACCTTAGCGCGTATCGTTCATTTATTTGAATCAAATTGCGCTGCTGATGTTACTTCGTAACATCAGTTAGCGAGATGTTTTTTCAAAACGTTGACGATAAAGCATCGCAGTAAAGAAGGTCACCAAACAGACAGTCCATATATAATACATAGCGCCAATGTTGCTGTATAAACTCAACCATTGAACCAATGGCAAAGTGATACCACCCGCGATGGCATAGGCCAAATTGTATGAAAATGAAATGCCCGAGAAACGAATCTGTGCAGGGAACATTTTCACCATACTATAAGACACCATACCAACCGTACCTGATGCCAAACCGAGCAACATATAGAGCGCAAACACGGTCGATGCTGCCACATGGCCCAGGCTGTTATAGAACACGCCCGCAATTATCGCGACAAGGAGGGAACCGAACAGCATCACTTTGCCTGCACCGAAGCGATCTGCCAAAAGACCTGCCAAGATACAACCGACCATTTGCATCACAATAGCGGCACTTTGCATTTTAAAGGCATCAGCACGTTCAAAACCAAAGGTGCCCGTGAGTAGATTTGGCATCGCTAAAATTAATACAACAACGCAGCCAGTTAAGAACCATGTAAACAGCATACCAATCACAACGCCTGTTTTGTGCTGTTGCAGTACTTGTTTCACTGGAAGCTCTTTAGCCAATTGTTTCTTTTCTTGCATGGCTTTAAATACAGGCGTTTCTTTTAAATAACTGCGGAGATAGAGCGCAACAAAGCCAAAGATCCCGCCTAAAATAAATGGAATCCGCCATGCCCAGTCATGGATTTCTGACTCTGTAAATTGTAATGAAATAAACAAAGACATCAGTGCGCCCAATAGGATACCTAAAGATAAGCCAGCAGTGAGTAAGCCATTGGCGATACCAATTTTTTGCTCAGGCACATGCTCTGAAACAAAAGTCCATGCAGCAGGGATTTCACCACCAATCGCGATGCCTTGAATCACACGCATCAGTAGGAGCAAAAGTGGTGCTGCATAACCAATACTTTCAAAAGTCGGCATCACACCGATCATCAGTGTAGGCAGAGCCATGAGTAAAATAGACAAACTAAATAAACGCTTACGACCAATCAAATCGCCAAAATGCGCCATCACCACACCACCCAATGGGCGGAAAAAATATCCAGATGCAAAAATACCATAGGTATTCAGCATCGCCCAAAATGGACTGAGTCCAGTGGGGAAAAACAGTTCCGAAATAATTTTGGCGTAGAACACATAAATGACAAAGTCATAAAACTCAAGTGCGCCACCGAGGGATGACAGTCCGAGGGTGCGTTTATCTTGACGAGTCAGGCGTGGCTGAGCTTCCATGCACATATTTTCCAGCAGCAAATAGCATTTGACGATTTTAGTGATTCAATTTTTTATTGAATAATCAAACTTTGTTGCCTTATTAAAAACTTATAGTTATGAAAATATTATTAATTAAGAACAAAATAATATAGATAAAGTCGCATTAACTTAAAGAATGATTGGTAATAGATAATGGCGTACCTTGATGTATAAATGATAAATATCAATGGAATAGGGTAGTATGATCTACTATTTTACTTTGTGCTCTATATAAACCACAAAAGATTCAAAGCCATAGCATGCTGTTGTTTTATACTCAGAACCGATAATAATGCATATTGCATGGTTGTTTTTTTTTAAATAACTGATATTACGCAGTAACATCAGAAGCGTTATTTGATTCAAATGAAAGAATGATACGCGGTAACGTCATCCGCAAGTGTTTGAGACAGGACTCCTTCTAATCAAAAAAGTTTTTGCGATACTTTGAATAATTTGATACTAGTGAACGAGTTTTGTCGGTGAGGTGCATTGCACCGCAAGATGGTTTCCTTGCGAAGCTTTGCTTCTCATTTTGCCTAATGAGAAACATTGTTTCGTAAGAGTACCTCCAGCCGAAGGCTAATCCCTTTATTTAAATCCTAGATGTAAGACTCCGTCGAATAAACTTAAATATCATTTTAAAATTGTGAAATTACTTTTACGTGCGTTACATCAGTTAAATAATTTAAGCCCGCTAGACTTAAAAGGATAAAAACATGAGTCATATTGCTGCTGTTGCACAGCGTGGTGAAGCGATTTTGACGCTTACGGCTGCAGAGGTGCAAGCGTCTGAAATAGGTTCTGAATGGTTAATTGCACTGAGCGAAACACTGCATGCCACCATGCTTGAGCGTCAAGGCGTAGGCATTGCCGCGCCGCAAATTTATGTTTCAAAGCGGGTGATTATCGTGGCTTCACGTGCAAATTTACGCTATCCCGATGCGCCTGAAATGGAGGCGATCGTGATGGTCAATCCAGTGATTACATCTCGATCTACGACCACGGTTTTGGGTGAAGAAGGCTGCTTAAGTGTGCCGAATGCACGAGGACAAGTCCCGAGAGCCGAGCAAATTCACGTGCGATATTTGACCCTTCAAGGTGAAGTCAAAGAGAAAACCCTGAATGGCTTTCCTGCACGGATCGTACAACATGAGGTCGATCATCTGAACGGGATCTTATTCACCGAGCGTTTAGAATAATAAACCGTGTTATTTCAAAAATAAAAAAGTGACCAATTGAGCTAAAAAAATAACGGAAAAGTAAATTGAATAGTGGTGCAAGTGAAGTTTAAAGGCTTTAAATGTTGCATTTTTAATTGTGAAAATAGGCATTCTTTTTGAAGTTAAAACCTTGTATAACTAGCGAAATAATAAAATAAAAAAGAAGATTAATGGGGAAAAATTGGGGCAATGCTGTCTGTACGAAATGGGGCGTACAATGGCGTAAATTGAAGCATCTTTTGTTTGAGTCAGACTATCTCATCATCAATTGGTCTGACTACGATAAAGGGCGTTTACTTCTCATCTTTGGCATGCTGAGTCAAGTTAGCGTGTTGAAGTGGTGCATCATGAATTTTTATTATTCGACCAATCGGATTTGGTTTAATCCGAGTGAACTCAAGTTCAGGATCATCGTCGCTTGTATAGTCCTACTCAGTTATGGCGTATTGGCCGTACTCAGTCTTTATTTCAAAAATTATTTAAATTTTAGACTGTTTTTTAGCTATTTTTCGCCCGTCCTGTTTGGGATCGGCATGATCTATGGTGGCTATATGATCGGGATCTATAGTCCTGCCACCATGGCGGGGACGGTCAATCTGCTAATGGTCGGTTTAGTTTTTTATCGCCCTGCGATTATGCTCAGTATTACATTTCCGATCACACTGTTTATTGGCTACATTTGCTATCAAACTTCGATTGACCATCTAGAATATGCACCGATTTTCAGCCCGGCTTTAAAACAGAGTGAGTTTTACGACAATGCCTTTTGGCTCATGAGTATGGCGGAGTTGTATTTACCCATATTGATCGTCAGTGCGGTGTTTTTTCAGATTTTGCTTTTACAGTGGCGACACCGTGAACAAAAGATGGAAGTCCTTAGCCGTTTCGATGGTCTGACCAATGTGTTTAATCGTCGTTATGTTAGTCATGAACTTGATACACTCAGTAAAAAGACACGGCCTGAATTTGCAGTTGTTATGCTTGATCTCGACCATTTTAAACTGATCAATGACCTATATGGACATGATGCAGGAGATGCCGTTTTACAACGTGTTGCTCAAATTTTAAATGACAATACCCGTGTGCAAGATGTGGTTGGACGTTATGGCGGTGAAGAATTTATTTTAATTTTAAAAAATCAGAGTTTAGAGCAGGCGATAGAGGTCGCTGAACGCTGTCGATTGGCCAT
Source organism: Acinetobacter sp. YH12039 (assembly GCF_013420015.1). NCBI lineage: Bacteria > Pseudomonadati > Pseudomonadota > Gammaproteobacteria > Moraxellales > Moraxellaceae > Acinetobacter > Acinetobacter sp. YH12039. Next base: position 137,100 of record NZ_VOZA01000001.1, read on the forward strand.
TTCTGAAGCTGAAACAATGCTAGCCAACCAACAAATCTTGAAGATTAGTGCAAGTTTCGGTGTAGCAACTGCGATTGAGGGGACACCGTCTGCTGTGGTCACGCGTATGGCCGATCAAGCGCTGTACATGGCAAAGCAACAAGGACGTAACCAAGTGCGTAGCTTTCGTGAGTTAAACTTGGCAGAAGATTAAATAATTTAAACGATAGCGATGCAGCAATTACAATTTCAGCTCGGATTAGCGCAGTTCGACTTTCAGACCGAGCAAAAGAATATTCATTTTGATCATGGCTTAGTCGCTTTGGTGCAAAAATGTGTCCGACATCAGCGCTTCGATGCTTTGGCAATTGAATATTTGATCTATGAAATTGAAGAAATTTTAGAACGATTACAGCTCGATTATCAGACGCAGCGCTATGCTCAGTCGAATGATGCGATGCTGCATATATTGGCGCAGAGCTTTTTTGAACATGCGACCCACATTGACCGACAAAGCTTAGAACATGGCTTTAATGAATTGATTGAACATACCGAATATTACCAAAATCTATTTGGTGAACAGGCAATCATTCAACTCAGTTATTTCGTTTTTATTCGAGAAATGATGCACCATTTGAATATACAGCACATACAGGTTTTAGCTCAGAACACGTCTTCACCATAAGGACTTATACAGAGGTAGCTCAATTTGTTATAAATAAAAAAGCACACAACAAAAAATAACCTTTATGAAAACGCCTGTTCCAGATTATTTACAGCATGTCCTTAATGCCTGCGATGCCAATCAACACGGAGCTTTGGCAGATTATATTCCTGAGTTAGCTAACGCCAATCCGAATAGACTGGCTTTGGCACTGTCTACCGTAGATGGCACGATTTATTCCACGGGTGATGACGAAGTCGAGTTCACCATTCAGTCGATGTTCGATGTCTAAACCTTTTGCTTATGCCTTAGCGATTCGTCATCTTGGTTTAGACAGCGTTTTACAAAAAGTCGGTGTCGAGCCATCGGGAGAGGCATTCAATCAAATTGCGCTCGATCCACAGAGCAATACCCCGAAAAACCCGATGATCAATTCGGGTGCAATCACCACACATTCACTTTTACCGCATGACGAACACAGCACTCGAGCTGAAAAACTCCGTGAATTTTTAAGTGAACTGGCGGGGCGTGAGCTGAGTTTTGATGAAGCGGTTTATAAGTCTGAAGTGAAGACGGCTTTTCGAAATTTGTCGATCGGTTACATGCTGCGCACAGTCGGTGTACTTGAAGAAGACCCTGAAGACGTAGTGAACGGCTATATTCGTCAGTGTGCAATATTAGTGACGGTTAAAGATTTGGCAAAAATGGCCAGTGTGCTTGCCAATGGTGGCGTGCAAGCAGCCACAGGAAAACGGTTGCTGTCACGTTCGGTGGTGCGCCAAGTGTTGAGTGTGATGATGACTTGCGGCATGTATGATGCTGCGGGTGATTGGCTGACAACGGTCGGTATTCCTGCAAAAAGTGGTGTGGCCGGTGGCATCATGGGGGCTTTGCCAGGGCAGGTTGGGCTGGCAGTCTTTAGTCCGAAACTCGATACACATGGGAATAGTGTTCGAGGTGTAGAAATATTTGAGCGACTGTCTAAGGACATGGGACTACATGTGATGGAGGGAACACCTTCAGCGCAAACGATCGTCCAAAGTCGCTATACCTGCGGTATTGATCATTCGGTGGTGGTGTATGAACTGCGCGGCGTATTGCAATTTACTGAGTCGGAAATGTTGCTGCGGATCTTAGAGGATGAACCTGTTGCGAATAACCATATCGTTTTAGATCTGACCAATATTTCTTTGATACACGATGTTGGTGTTCGAATGCTCTTTGAAGGCGTAGATCGTTTAATTGCGGATGGTCATCGCGTGGCAGTGATCGACTCAGAGCATCTCTTGGAACAAAGTCGAAGTCATGCAGGACATGAGGTGGTTGTTCGAGAAGAGTTGAGTCAATATTTACAACGGTTTGAGCGTTAATTAATAAAACGTGATTTTTGAGTTAGGCAAAGGGCTCATAAGTTTAGTGCTTAGATCGGCTATAATTTTCTTTTTGCGTTAAATTTGCTTATGTCATTTGAGTTAAAAGTCAGTTTACTCCCGAGTGTTGAAGCTTTATCCCGACAGCATAAAAAGCTGAATAAACTGATTGAGCAAATCGAACAGCAAAAGCTGGATTTAGATCTTTGGCAAAATGCCAAAAGTGAAATTCAGAGTTATATCCAGCTGAAACTTGTGCCGATCTATCGTGATTTGCATGCGGTGTATTTTCGTCAGCTTGCACAGCTTTGGCAGCATCTACAGCAAGAAGACTTTGCCAAAGCAGATTTAGCTCAGCTCGATGCAAAGCTTGCGAAACTGGCAAAGCAGCTGAAAAAATCCAATTACCTAAATACAGCCGAACTTGAAAAAGTCTCGGAGGTCGATGCCTTTTATCAGCAGCACCATGCACATAATCAAAAGCCAAATAGAAAAACCAAGTCAGCCCAAACTGAACAGAGTAAAGTAAAAGGTCATACTGATATAGAACAAGAGGCTACAGAAGAATATGAGTCTTATGAAGCGTGGGACAGTGAACAATATCAACGTGAGAAAGAAGAGCATCAGCGCAGACGCCTAGCGCAAAAACGTGAGCAAGCTGAAAAGTTAGTGAATCAATCACTGAAAACGGTGTATTTAAAAATTGCTTCCATCATTCACCCTGACCGTGAGCCTGATGAATCGAAGAAAGCTGAAAAGACTGAACTATTACAACGTGCTAATGAAGCATACGAGCAAGAAGATTTGTTCTTTTTACTGAAACTTCAACTTGAAGTTGAACAAAGTAAAAATGGTTCAAATAAAGGTTTAAGTGCGGAGCAAGTAAAGTTTTACCAGCAGGCTTTGGAAGCGCAAAGCCAATCCTTAAAACAGCAGATTCAGGAATTGATTGACTCACTTGTATGGTCAAATAAAGCCAAAATTGCAGTGCAAAAGTCCAAAGGGCAACTGAATATTGAACAGTTGTATAAGCAGATTGATGCGGATGTATCTACGGTGAAGCAACAGCTGAAAGCGGAAAAGCAAAGGCTGAGTTTTATGGGGAAAGAGAGTGGGTTAGAGATGTTGTTGGAGCATGGAGGATTATAATTTTTGATCTACTTTTCTATGTGAGGAAAAGTAGATCAATTAGTTAGATCTATTCGTCTAACTTAGTATCGTAATGTACCGTTTAAAGATATTGTCTTAGATCCGCCACCAAGAACTTTTAATTTGGTATTACTGAAAACAATAGTGCGATTTTGCTGATCCAAACTGATATTTGAGCAACTAAAGTGATTTTGCTGAGTTGTATTATTACTTTTAAAACAAGAGTATCCTAGTTTATCGCCATATAAGTTTTGTTCTACAAAATTGACTGAGATGGATGTGTAAAAATCTTTGGTAGAAGTTTCAATATTTAAAATATCTTGTCCGCCAAATTTATTATCAAAAGTATAATAAGCTGAAAAACTTGCGGTACCAAATATTGGATTGGATTGTATCTCTATTTTTGGCATATCAGACAAGCGGCTTTTATGGGTGAATTCACCATAGTCTGAAATTAATAGACATCCCCAGTTATTTTCCTGACAAATTAATGGAAGTGTAGGTTCTGATTCTCTTATTAAGTTTCCTACTTTTGATATAGAGGCACCTAATTTTCCTACTTGAATATCATATGAAATTAATTTTTGCTCATTATTTTTAAAAAATTGAATATTTCCATAATCTATGAAAGCGTGGTAAATATTAGAATCTTTTTTTCGACATATACTTAAAAGTTGTTTGGTATGTCCATCTAATAGAACTCTTTCGGAAGATATATCGAGGTCAAAATCATTATTAGCTGTTATATCTTGATATTTACCATTGTAAATCTGAATATCACTTAACTCAGCACTTACTAATGAATTTTGTTCACAGATTTGACTGTTATTATATTGGTATAAAAATTTTGAATTAAAAGTATTTAACCATTCTAAAGCTGTATTAGGATCCTGAATATTTTTTAATTGGTCATAATATGTAGCTTCCCAATTTTTCCAAGCATTTGCCCAATACTTATGATATGCACCAAATGATTGATCATAGGTCTGATTAGAAATGCTTGGAGATGCATCGAATTTACCGTCAGTGAAGTCTTCACCTAGTGCTAAAGCAAAATCAAAAGCTGGCTGTTTACTTGTTGGATGTAGTCTCTTAATTTCTTTTGCTGCGGTTGATAGATAGGCTATATAGAATATTTCATTAAGTGAAACAGTATTTTTATTTAATAAGGTAGTAGTATTAAAATTAGTTATAGATGTTGCATCAAGAATTTTAAATTGTTTAATATTTAATTGATCTTGAATAAATTGATTAGCTTTTTCAATATTTTCAGGGGTAAGTCGATTTTTTTCCGCATATTTAACTGATGCTTCTGTTAAGGCACTAAGGCTAATATGTGTAAGGTCTTCTCTAAGATTAAATGCAGCTCTTAAAATAGGAGTTTGAGGTAGGTTTGTAATACTGACTAGATCAGTATCAATAGCTGGATCAGAATATTTAAATTTACCATTTTTTGTAGGTAGAAGTTCGACTAAAAGAGGCTCAGAGATTTTCTTTATATCAATTTTGAATTTTATATCATGGACGCCATCAATATTTTTCTCATCTATTATCTCATTATTTAGAGAACTCTTAAGAACTACTCTACCTTCATGCACTTGCCCAAGATGGGGAGTAACTGTTATCTCTTTAAATGAACTAGATGCTTGAGAAGTATCCTCTTTATCCTCAGCAGATCTACTGGAATCTTCGCCACTACTTCCTCCACATGCAGTGAGAGTTAATACTGAACTTGTAAGAAGAACTACAAGTAAATTTTTCTTAGTCATATAAAATGCCTATCGTTATTATAAATAAGTAATTAGATTTTATAAAAAAATCCCCTCAATAATGAGGGGATTTTATCTTATTTTTTAAGTATTTAGCAATTAAATTAAAGCGCCGCAATCTGCTCCATATTCGCTTTAATCTTCGCTAACTGATCAGCAAACTCAGCAAGTTTAACTTTCTCACCTTCAACCACAGCAGTAGGCGCTTTCGCCACAAAACCTTCATTGCCAAGTTTAGTGGCAATTTGGTCATGCTGTTTTTGAACCTTGTCTAAGTCTTTTTGTAGACGACCTAATTCCGCTTTAGGGTCAATTAAGCCCTTCATTGGAACGAATACAGACACATGACCCACTACAGAAGAAGAAGACAATGGTGGTTGTTCGCCATCAGCTAAGAAAGTAATGCTTTCAACTTTTGCCAATGCTTTGAACAATGGTTCAATACGAGCGATTTGAGCTTTTTCCGCATCCGTCGTGTTTTGAAGCAGTACAGGCAACAAGCGAGCATTACCTAAGCCCATTTCACCACGGATGTTACGTACAGCACCAATCAAACCTTGAAGCCATTGCATATCTGCTTCAGCTTGCTCATTCACTAACGCTTGGTCAGCAACAGGGTACTGTGCAAGCATAATCGTTTCGCCCGAAATGTTTAACTTCGGCGCAAGTGTTTGCCAGATTTCTTCGGTTAAGTAAGGCATTAATGGATGCGCTAAACGTAAAGATGCTTCCATCACAGAAAGAAGCACACGACGTACTTCAGCTTTACGCTCAGTTGATACGTTTTCGTCATTTAGAACAGGCTTAGTCAGCTCGACATACCAGTCACAGTATTCATTCCAAATGAACTCGTAAATCGCTTGTGCAGCCAAGTCTAAACGATACGTCGCGAATGCTGTTTGCACGGCTTGTTCCGCTTTTTGCAGACGGCTGACGATCCACTGTTCAGGCAATTCCCAAAGGTCTTGACGAACTTCTTGACCAATGACTTGCTCTTCACAGTTCATCATCACGAAACGGGTAGCGTTCCAGATTTTGTTGGCAAAGTTACGGTAACCTTCAACACGTTTCATGTCGAACTTAATGTCACGGCCAGTGTTCGCAAGCGCACAGAAAGTGAAACGAACCGCATCTGTACCGTAAGACTGAATGCCTTCAGGGAATTCTTTACGGGTAGATTTTTCAATCTTCGCTGCTTGTTTCGGGTTCATCAAACCAGTCGTACGTTTTTGTACTAAAGTTTCAAGATCCACGCCGTCAATCAAATCTAATGGGTCAAGCACGTTGCCCTTAGATTTAGACATTTTCTGACCTTCGCCATCACGTACCAAACCGTGAACGTACACTGTTTTGAACGGAACTTGCGGTGTGCCATCTTCATTTTTCATGAAGTGCATGGTCATCATGATCATGCGGGCAACCCAGAAGAAGATGATGTCAAAGCCAGTCACAAGCACATCAGTCGGGTGGAAAGTATTTAAGAAATAGTTTTCTTTATCTTTCGCCGCGTCGCCAGTCCAACCTAAAGTAGAGAATGTCCAAAGACCAGAAGAGAACCATGTATCAAGCACGTCTTCGTCTTGTTTCAATTCAACTTCAGGCGCAATGCCGTTTTTCGCACGAACTTCAGCTTCGTCACGGCCTACAAATACGTTACCTTCAGCATCGTACCAAGCTGGAATACGGTGACCCCACCACAATTGACGTGAGATACACCAGTCTTGAATGTTATTCATCCAAGCCATGTACATGTTGCTGTATTGCTCAGGGACAAACTTAATTTGACCGTCTTGAACCGCTTTAATTGCAGGCTCGGCAAGCGGTGCAATTTTCACATACCATTGGTCAGTCAATAATGGCTCAACGATTACGCCTGAACGGTCACCGCGAGGTGGCTTAAGTGTGTAAGGTTGAATTTGCGCTAACCAGCCTTCAGCTTCAGCTTGAGCAACCAATTGTTTACGTGCAGCAAAACGCTCTAAACCAATGTAGTCCGCAGGTGCAGGAATGGTTTTAGAAATTTGCTCGCCCGCTTTGGCGATATATTCAAAATCGCTCAACACTTCCGCATTTTTGTTGAAGATGTTGATGATAGGAAGTTCACAGCGTTTGCCCACTTCATAGTCATTGAAGTCGTGCGCAGGGGTGATTTTCACACAGCCTGTACCAAATTCTTTGTCTACATATTCGTCTTTAACGATTGGAACAGCACGGCCTGTGATTGGCAGGATAATGTTCTTGCCAACAAGCGCTGCATAGCGTTCATCATCAAGCGCAACCGCAACAGCGGTATCGCCAAGCAATGTTTCAGGACGTGTTGTCGCCACAACAATGTGATCTTTGCCGTCATGGGTACGAAGTGACTTATCTTCAAAGAAATATTTGAAGTGCCAAAGTGAACCTGCTTCTTCTTTATCAGACTCAACTTCTAAGTCAGAAAGGGCAGTTTGTAGTTTAGGGTCCCAGTTTACAAGGCGTTTACCACGGTAAATTAAGCCTTCTTCATGCAGCTTAACAAACACTTCTTTAACCGCGTTAGAAAGACCTTCGTCCATGGTGAAGCGTTCACGTGACCAGTCTACAGATGAGCCTAGTCGACGAATTTGACGGGTAATGTTGCCGCCAGATTGTTCTTTCCATTCCCACACTTTTTCGATGAACTTTTCACGACCAAGGTCGTGACGGCTAATGCCTTCTGCGCCCAATTGACGTTCAACAACCATTTGCGTTGCGATACCTGCATGGTCGGTACCCGGCTGCCAAAGGGTGTTTTTGCCAGACATACGGTTATAACGAGTCAACGCATCCATAATGGCATTGTTGAAACCATGACCCATGTGCAAGCTACCGGTGACGTTTGGCGGCGGAATCATAATACAGAATGAATCACCTTTTTGAGATGGCTTGAAGTAGCCTCTCTCTTCCCAAGTCTTGTACCATTTTTTTTCGATCTCGGTCGGATCGTAGGTCGTAGCAATATTTTGCGCTGAATCAGTCATAGTCTAAACAGATCAAAAGTGGATAAAAAATTAGATCTATTGTAGCAAAAAAAATGGTGAATTAGGGATGTTGGGCGAATGTTAACTTTTAGGATTTGGCAGTAAATAAAAGAGTCCGTATGATAGGACCTAAGATAAGAAGTATCCATTGATCCCAAAACTAAGATAAAAGGAGCAATATCAAATGACTTATTCTATTTCTTTAAAGATTCAACCTACGACATATCAACGTTTTGAGACGATTCATCAAAAACTCAATGCAGGTGAAACAAAAAGTCAGTCCAAAGCCTTAGGGGATAATTTAGCGGATATTGCATGTGAAATTTTAGATCAAGTTTTTGGCCAAATGGCGCGCATGAATAAGTCTGGAGACAATGAATCCGAAAAAATTATTCAGCAAATACGTGAAACGACCCGTAAATATATGCCGTGGTCGGTGTCTTTTTTCGGCAATGACCGCCTTGTACCGATGGTGAATTATTTATATGGACGTTTTTACAGCGAAGATGGTCAGCATTTTATGCATTACCCGATCGATGCCTCTTTAGCCACCGACTTGCTTGCCTATGTCAGTCAAATGAAAGAAGGGCAGAATCAATATGTCCCACTCGCATTGAAGGCATTTACACAAGTGGTCGATGCCGGGGTGACGCATTTGGTGCGTGAACCGAAAAAAATGCTGAAATTTAATATGGTGGTGGATAAAACTTTAACCGGTGTCATCAATCTCACCACGCAACTCGGATATAAACGCTTCGATAAACTCGGCAAAATTTATGATGCACGGTCGATGAGTCAGTATTTTGACCATTTTATGGTGTTTTTGAACAATGAGCCTGTATTACATAAAGCATAAAATACATATAAATGAATAAATTAGTTATTTAAAAGGATGTCAAAATGGCAAAACGTGATGATTTGAACGGAAAAGTGGTATGGATTACTGGGGCATCTTCAGGTTTGGGTGAAGCTTTAGCAAAAGAATGTGCTTTGCAAGGGGCGCAGGTCATTTTGACCGCACGTCGTTTTGAAGAGTTGGAAAAAGTCCGGGTTTCATTATTACATCCAGATCAGCATCTTTCAGTGTGTGCAGACATTACCAATGAAGAACAAGTTCGCCACGCTTATGAACAAGTCCTTGCGAATAAAGGCCGAATTGATTGGTTAATCAATAATGCGGGATTGAGTCAGCGTGCATTGATTACGGATACGACTATGCAAACTGAACGTGCCATCATGGAAGTAGATTATTTTTCGCAAGTCTATTTAACCAAAACCGTTTTACCGACATTTTTAGCACAAAAGTCTGGTCGAATTGCTTTTGTTTCAAGTGTTGCAGGCTTATTAGGGACACAGTACCGCGCGACCTATTCTGCTGCAAAAGCTGCCATTCATATGTGGGCGAACAGTCTACGTGCGGAAGTTGCGGATCAAGGGGTGGGCGTATCGGTGATATTCCCCGGATTTGTCAAAACCAATGTTTCATTTAATGCACTCAATGGTGCAGGAAAACCACAAGGGCATCAGGATGAAGCTATTGGAAATGGTCTAGAAGCCAATGAGTTTGCCGAAACAGTAGTGCAATCTTTGCAAAGAGGGGAAGAATACATCGTGGTGGGTGGTTCTAAAGAAAAGCTCGGTGTTTGGGTGTCACGTTTATCACCGACAACGTTATATAAAATGATTCGTAAAACCAAAGTGAAGTAAGTTTTATCAAGTTTAAATTGTTTAAAAGTCACTCTTAACAGTGACTTTTTTAATGAGTATCGAGATTATAAGAAATGAAAAAGAATAATTTTAACAAATGGGGAATAGCCATCATTTTGTGCGCAATCATTGGCGCAATCGGTACAGTGGCTTATTTTTATTTTAAACAGAAAACTCAAAAAATTGAGCACAACTCAACACTCGAAAAGCCTGAAAAAGAAATAGGAACTGTATCAGAACCAGTTACTGAATCTGTTGAGATTGAACCTAATGTTGAAGCGGCGAGTGCAGAAGTTGTTATGCGAGAACCAAATGAGGGGTGGTTACCGATCGAAGCACTGTTTGATGAAAAAGGATTATTGAAGTCTGAGTATTACAGTCAAAATCCTCAAGATTCAGATGTTGATAAATTACCTTATAGCTCGAATAAAATTGGTGATTTTAAATGGCGAGCTGAATTTCATCCTGTTGATGATTTTAAAGGCGATCAGGCTAGATTCAAAGATCAATGTTTTGGATATTGTGTTTTAGTGAAAGGTAAGTTGCTGACCAGTGTTGAATCGACTGTATTTACGGGCGCATTTATTGCGAAAGATCATTTGATCGAAGTGATTGCACATAAGGGGAGTGGCGCATATATGCCTGTCAACTATAGCTTTATCAAAATCGATAAAGCTGGTAATGCAGAGTTAATCTCAGATGATCATAATTCTTACAAAGATCAATTGGCTCGTATCAATCATTCGGGACTCGAGATTGACTTAAAACCATTTAGAAAACTTCAATATTTTCTTTTAATGAATGAAAATGGTTTAAATGTGTCGATGCAAAAACCCAATAAGGTGGATGTCGAACCGACTCAGTGTAAAGAGTATTACGAAGGAACATTAGAGGCATGTCCAACTTTATATGGATGTAAAGCTGACATTGTGGTGCAAGATCTGGCACGTGCTTATGCTGGAGATGTTGCATTTAGTTATCATGATCCAAATATTGATGAAAAGAAATTTAATGAAGTTTGCTTTAAAGTTTGTCGCAATGAAAATGTGAGTTATGAAGAGTTTGAAAACACATTGTGTAAAGTAAATTAAATAGTAAAAATGAATTGGGGAGAAGTAGAGAGATCAGATGTCTCTCTTTTGAATTGCTGTTCCATACGCAAAGACTTCGACCATGCCGCCTTGCATACCCAACTCAGTGGTGCTTAAACGCAGGCCCATAATTTGCGTTGCGCCCATCTTTTCAGCTTCTTGCTTTAAACGCACCACGGCTTCACGACGTGCCCGATCGACAATGCTTTCATAACTGGTTAAACGTCCGCCAAAGAAGTTCTGAATATTGGCAATCACATATTTAAAATAATCATGTGAAATCACTACATTACTTGAAATCAGTTGTCCGAAATGTTCAGTAGTTTTAAAACGGTTGTTGTCTATTTGAATATGCGATAAACGTTTTTCTTGAGCTTCGAGTTCTTTGAGATGCTTTTGTTCGATATGGCGACCGAAGCCCCAACCAATACAAAAGAGCACCACAAAGATCAGGACTTTAAAAATAAAGGCATCCATGACTTAGTCCTGAGTTGGAAATGGGTCTGGTAGTTTTGCTGAGTTGGCTTCTACGCGAACTGCCGTGCCATATACAAATAATTCAGAGGCGCCTTGAGCAATATTTGAGGTTGAAAAACGGATGCCGACGACTGCATTCGCGCCTAAGGCACGTGCTTTATCAATCATACGGCTCATAGCTTCTTGACGGGATTCTTCGAGTAGTTCTGTATAACCTTTGAGTTCACCACCCACGATATTTTTTAGGCCAGCCATAAAGTCACGACCAACATGTTTACTGCGGACAGTACTGCCATAAACGACATCAAGTTGTTGTGTAATGGTATGACCCGGAACAGATTCAAGATTACTTAAAAGCATTTTTAGTTATCAATATAAAAAGGTGAATTGAAGATAGGAAACTCTTCAGCAAAAAGCAATATCTTCATTTTTATTTTGTAGCTCCGATCTAAAAATGAAAAAGCCCACCGAAGTGAGCTTTTCAAATATAACTGGCTAGGCTAAATCAAATTATTGTTTTGATGCTGCTTTACGTTCGGCAGTAGAAGGTTGGTATTGCACAGCATCAGAAGTGTTGGCTTTGATACCACCACCAAGTGTTTTATACAATTCAACTTGATTGTTGAGATTTGCTTGTTCAAGCAACAACAAACCTTGCTCAGCTGCATAAGATGCACGCTGCGCATCAAGTACAGTTAAGTAGCTATCAATACCAGCACGGAAGCGGGCATTTGACAGTTTGTAGGTTGTATTGGTTGCATCAACTAAACGGCGCTGTGCTGCAATACGGTCACCAATGTTTTGGCGAACTGCAAGCGCATCATTTACTTCACGGAAAGCTGACTGAACTGATTTTTCATAATCAGACAATGCAATTTTCTGGTCAGTTTCAGAAACTTTAATATTTGCCTGACGTGTACCCCAATCGAAGATTGGAATATCAAGGCTAGGGCCAGCAGACCATACAAAGTTGCCTGATTTAAATAGATCACCTAAGTCCGTTGAAGCATAACCCGCAGAACCTGTCAGACTAATAGTAGGGAACAGACGTGCTTTAGCTGCACCAATGTTCGCACCAGCAGCAGACAGTTTGTATTCAGCTGCACGTACATCTGGACGGTTGTTCAACAAATCACTTGGAATACCTGAACCAATAGTATTGGTCGAAGTAATTCGATTGACACGTTGGTTCGGCAGCAAGTTCGCAGGTACTTGTTGACCCACTAATAGGTTCAATAAATTTTGCGCTTGAGCAATTTGAGTCTTGTAATTCGCAACATCATTACGTGCAGTTTCTACAGAAATTTGAGCCTGACGAACAGGAACTTCACTGTCAATACCGACATCAAAACGCTTTTTGTTGAGGTTGTAAGATTCAAGCTGAGCCTTTAAGGTTTGATCCGCAAGCTTCAAGTTTGAGTTAGCGTATGCATAGTTTAACCATGCTTGAGCCACTTGACCGATCAACGCAATTTGTGTCGCATCACGGGCACTTGCAGTTGCAAGGTAACTATCTAAGGCATTGTCTTTTAAGCTACGTACACGACCCCAAAAATCAAGTTCATAAGCAGTGACACCTAAACCGACATTGTAAGAAGTTACAGGCTTTTGCGTATTCAACGTGTCTTGACGAAGTACGCTACCACTTGCACCAATGGTTGGTAATTGACCATTGGCAGTGATTTGATACTGTTGCTGTGCACGTTCAATATTTAAAGCAGCCGTACGTAGGTCACGGTTATTGGCTAAAGCTAAGTCAAGAACTTGTACCAGACGTTGGTCAGCAAAGAAATCTTTATATCCTTGCTCAGCAACAGAAGTACCAGAAGCACTTGCTGTGTAGCTTTCGGGGATATTGGTCTGAACAACCGGCTCTGGACCACGCATGCTTTGGCAGGCAGCCAAAGCAAGCGCAAGTGAAGAAACCGCAATGCTACGACCTGCAATAGACCATACATTTTGCATCACGATAAATGCTCCTGATTATTTTGTTGTTTTGGTTTGTACTTAAAGATACTTCGGATCCATACGTAGAATACAGGAATAAAGAAGATACCAAGTAGGGTAGAACTGATTACGCCACCCAATACACCATAACCTACAGAGTGCTGACTACCTGCACCTGCACCCGAAGAAAGCGCAAGCGGAAGTACACCAAAACCAAAGGCTAAAGTGGTCATGATAATTGGACGTAGACGCATTTTAGCGGCATGCAAAGTTGCGTCAAACAGATCTTCACCTTTTTCTTGAAGTTCTTTGGCAAATTCTACGATCAAGATCGCATTCTTCGCGGACAAACCAATGACGGCAATAATAGCCACCTGGAAGTAAATGTTATTCGCCAAGTTTGGATTTTTGAAGAACACCATTCCAAGGAAAGTCAGTAATAACGCACCCAATACACCTAATGGTACAACCAGTAATACTGAGAACGGAATAGACCAGCTTTCATACAAGGCAGCAAGACATAGAAAGACGATTAACAATGAAAGTGCGTATAGGAATGGTGCTTGTGCGCCAGACTCACGTTCTTCTAGAGATAAACCAGTCCATTCATAGTCAAAGCCTTGAACGCCCATCGAAGGAAGTTTTTGTACAATTTCTTCCATCGCTTTCATCGCGTCGCCCGAACTTACACCCACACCCGGTGAACCTTGAATGTTCACAGATGCGATACCGTTATAACGTTCAAGACGTGGTGAACCATAAGTCCATTCACCAGTAGCGAAGGTCGAGAATGGAACCATTGTGCCTTGGTTGTTACGGACATACCACTGGCTCAGGTCTTCAGGCATCATACGTGCCGCAGCTTCACCTTGTACATAGACTTTCTTCACACGACCACGGTCAACGAAGTCATTGATGTAAGAACCACCCCATGCCATACCCATTGTGGTATTGATTTCAGCAATGCTGACACCCATAGCACCGGCTTGAGCTTGGTCAATCGTGATTTTGTACTGTGGCGTATCTTCTTGACCGTTAGGACGAACACCCATGAGGCGTTTATCTTGAGCAGCCATACCGAGCACCATATTACGGGCATCGATAAGTTGTTGATGGGTTTGACCTGCAGAAGCTTTTAACTGCAAGTTGAAGCCGGCAGTTACACCCAATTCAGGCATTGCTGGTAATTGGATTGGCATGATGTATGAAGCATCCTTCACGATCATGTTCAATGCCATACCACGTTGAATAATCGCACCCACTTGAGATTCAGGTGATGTACGGTCTTCCCAATCTTTTAACTTGATGAATGCAAGACCTGCGTTTTGACCTACACCTGTGAACGAGAAACCGGCAACACTGAATACAGAATCGACATATTTTTCTTCGTTTTTCAGGAAGTAATCGGTCATTGCAGTGACAGTTTTATCCGTACGCTCAAGTGAGGCATTCGGTGGTAACTGTACCAGTGTCATTACAACACCTTGGTCTTCTTCAGGTAAGAATGATGAAGGTAACTTTTGGAATAAAAGCACTAATAACCCGATTACAACTGCATAAATCACACCAGAGAAAATCTTGTGGTGTGTCATGAAGTTCACGCCGCCTTGGTATTTATGCGCAACTTTATCAAAAGAGCTGTTAAACCAACGGAAGAAACGGGCAAAGATATTGTTGCTTTCAGGTTTGTTTGGATCATGTTGTTTCAACATGGTCGCACATAGGGCAGGGGTAAAGGTCAATGCTACAATCAATGACAGAATCATTGCTGTTACCAGCGTGATTGAGAACTGACGATAAATTACACCTGTCGTACCACCGAAGAATGCCATCGGCACGAATACAGCGGTTAACACAGAGGTAATACCGATTAAGGCACCCGAGATCTGTTTCATTGAGATTTCAGTTGCAGTCACTGGGTCAAGATGATCTTCAACCATGACACGTTCAACGTTCTCTACGACAACAATAGCATCATCCACGAGGAGACCAATCGCCAGTACCATCGCGAACATGGTGAGTGTGTTGATCGAGAAACCAAACATGTTAATGACAGCAAAAGTACCCAATACCACTACAGGTACAGCCAATGTCGGAATAATCGTTGCGCGCCAGTTCTGTAAGAATAAGAACATCACAAAGAATACAAGAATCACGGCTTCTACAAGGGTATGTACAACACTTTCAATCGATAACTTAATGAATGGAGTCGTATCAAATGCAAGCGTGTCTTTTAAACCTTCAGGGTAGTTTGGACGTAGTTCTTTTAAACGTGCTTCAACAGCTTCGGCTGTGTCTAATGCGTTTGCACCAGTTGCTAGTTTGATCGCTACACCACCAGCAGGTTTGTTGTTGAACTTAGAGTCGAACTGATAGTTGTCAGCACCTAATTCAACACGTGCAACATCACCTAAACGTACCTGAGCACCATCACTACTGTTACGCAGGAAAATGTTTTTAAACTGCTCTGGTGTTTGCAACAAACTTTGTGCTGTAACTGTCGCGTTCAGTACTTGACCTTCAGTTGCAGGCGCACCACCTAACTGACCAACAGCAACCTGAGCATTCTGTGTACGGATAGCCGCAGCCACATCACTCGGTGTAACTTTCAGGTTTGCCATTTTGGCTGGATCTAGCCAAATACGCATCGCATAAGAACCACCGAATACTTGGACTTCACCTACACCTGCCACACGGCTGAGAGGTTCAGAAATATTCGAGTTTACATAGTCCTTAATGTCGTCCGCAGTCAACTTGCCCGACGGTGAGTGGAATGCTACAACTTGTAGGAAGCTTGCGCCAGATTTGGTGACTTTTACACCTTGACGCTGTACATCTTCAGGTAATAGCGCTGTCGCAGACTGGAGTTTGTTTTGGACTTGAACTTGGGCGATATCTGGATCGATCCCTTGTTCAAAGTTCAATGTAATAGATGCTTGACCGTTACCCGCACTGTTTGACGAAATATAACGTAAGCCATCCAAACCATTCATTTGTTGTTCAATGATTTGGGTTACGGTGTTTTCAACTGTTTCTGCAGACGCACCAGGGTAAGTCGCAGAGATTGAAACCGTTGGCGGCGCAATGGTCGGATACTGTGCAATTGGCATATTAGATAGCGTGAGTACACCCGCCAACATAATCACCAATGCAATCACCCACGCAAAAATGGGGCGATGAATAAAGAATTGAGCCATTCAGTCTACTCCCTATGCGTTTGAAGTAGCTTTTTGTTCAGATTTAGGTGCTGCTTGTTCTGCAACTTTAGCATCTGGCTTTGCTGCAGCAGGTTGTTGAGCACCTTGAGGTGCAGCAGCCTGAGGTTGATACGGTTTGGCTACAACTTGTTGCTCTGGCTTAACTTTCGCAATACCGTCAACAATCACTTTATCGCCAGTATTCAAGCCTTGAGTCACGATCCAATTCGAACCTTGTGTACCAACAGTGGTTACAGGGCGAGATTCAACAGCACCTTTTGCATTCACAATCATTGCCATTGCTTGACCTGTAGGGGTACGTGTAATAGCAGCTTGTGGAATGAGGTAAGCGTTTGGAATCACACCCTGAACGATGCGAGCATTGGCAAACATACCCGGAAGCAATAAATGGTTCGGGTTAGAGAACACAGCACGAAGGGTAACCGTACCTGTATCAGGGTTCACACTTGCATCAGAGAATGCAAGACGACCTTCAATTGGGTATTCGCTACCATCTTCAAGACGTAATTTCACTTTGGTGTTATTACTGCTGTCTAAGTTGCCTTTGCTTAACTGTTGGCGTAGACGAAGAAGTTCAGCACTTGATTGGTTAATGTCAACGTACATTGGATCAAGACGTTGAATTGTGACTAATGGATCAGCCTGAGATGCAGTAACTAAAGCACCCGCTGTCACTGTTGAACGGTTAGTTTGACCTGAAATTGGCGCACGTACAGTTGAGTAACCTAAGTTAATTTCTGCATTTTTAAGTTCTGCCTGAGATGCAGCAACATCTGCTTCAGCCAGTTTAACTTGAGCAACAATATCGTCGTATTCTTGTTTAGAAATCGCATTTGAGCCAACAAGCTGACGGTAACGACCTTCTTTAACACGTAACACGTTTAGGTTTGCTTGTTGACGTGTTAAAGCAGCACGAGCACTGTCAGCTGAAGCACGGTTTGTACGCGAGTCGATCTCGTACAAGGCTTGTCCTTCGCGAACATAACTGCCTTCTGCAAATAGACGTTTCAGTACTACACCACTGGTTTGTGGACGTACTTCTGAAATTTCATAGGCAGATGTACGGCCGGAAAGTTCAACAGATTGTTCAACGCTTTGCGGTTGGGCAACAATGACACCGACTTCAGTTGGTGGCATTTGCTGTGCAGCAGCAGCTTGCTGTGCATCTTTAGGATCTTTGCTACAACCAACAAGTGCAATACTTGTTGCCAATGCGCAAGCAGTCAGGGCGGGAGCCCAAAGCTTTGCAGACATCATTGTTCCACCTCAATTAGATATTTATCTAAATTATTCATTTGTTTACGCTTTACTGATTTTGATGTAACTCAAATAAAGTAGCGCGATCCAAATAAAACTTATGCTCCAACCGGATAAGACATCTGTCGGAAAATGAACCCCAACATATACTCGCGAAACACCCATACACAGCATCCATAACAATGCCAAAATGGTGATCAAGCGATGTTGAGCATGTTGTCGGTAAATCAAGATCATAAGACACGCAAGCGATGCAGCATAACAACTGTGTGCGCTTGGGAATGAACTCCCGTAAGACGCTACAAGATAGTACATTTCTGGGGGACGCGGTCTGGTGAACGTAAATTTAAGCAACCATGCAAGGCCGATACTTCCAAAGATCCCTATACTGATAAAAACAATCTCTGTATATTTTTTATACCACGCAAAGTGTAAACACCATAGCGTGGTGAAAAATAATACAAAAGGCATGCCGCCTAGCGCGGAAAGTCCGATGGCAATTTGATTAAAGACAGCAATACGGTGCTGACTCATCCATTCCACGATATTTAAATCTAATAGATTTAAATAGGTAGGATAAAGCGACAACACACTGATAATTAATGCAAAAAAACCAACAAACAGTAGCGTTCGTGGCATATTTTATTCCTTGTCATTTTAACCGGTTTGAGCTCGGTTAATTAATGGACTAAAGTGTACTCATCAGTACACTTTATTTCAAGTATGTGTAAATCATACTGATTTTATTTTTTGTGTTCATTTACATCTTACTAAAATAAAACACAAATCTGCTAATGATTGTTCTTACTGGCTTGTGTGCCATCTTCTACTTCAAGTGGGGTTTTCGGTGGCCAGAAAAAATCACTTGGTCGCGTTAGAAAATGAGTCATCACCAGTTTAGCCAGTGGTTTCCATTGTTCAAATCTTACGCGACGTGCCCGTAGTGCCACAATAATGGTTAACGTGAAACTGACGAATAAGTTAGTCAGACCGATCAGAATAACCCCTAAGAATGACACAATGATTAAGCCAATGTCTGGTGAACCATTAATATTGATGAGGCCTTGAATGAAGTTGGCCGAGGCGAAGGCAATATGGCGAATATCTAAAGGTAAACCAAAAATAAATCCAATCGTTCCCATACTGCCCAGCATGATCCCGAATAAGAAGTTACCTGCTAAAGCACCTAAGTTTCGCTCAATGTAAGCGGCAAGCTTATCCAGTCTCTCTTGACCCATGATGCGTTTTAACTTTGGATGTGCTTGAATCCGAGGTCCAACTTTGCGATAAATCGCCATGTTGTCAAAGTACCCAGCAAGCAAACCTGATAAAAACAAACATACTCCAGCTATCGCAGCATGTGGCACAGCCAGTGAGGTAAATGGATTGAGGTCGTGTAAGGTTTTAGCTGCTTTTGCATGATTCATTAATGGCTCATGTAAAGCCATGTCCCAACTTAATGCGATCAATGCTGCAACTGGAATCGCAATACTGATGTTGCCTAAGATTGCAATAAACTGGGTTCGAATGATGTTAATAATCAGCGCGGCAAGCTCGGCAATCTGCGCCATTTTCGAGCCTTTACGATGCTGAACCGTCGAGGCAAGGGCGGCAGCTGTCATCGCAGGCTGTTTAGTGGCAACAGTAAAATGTAAGACATGAATCAGCATAAAGCCGAAAGAGTAGTTCAGACTATATGAAATGGCTTGCATGAGCGGTGCCATGGTGACACGGGCCATCAGCACTTTTAAAGTTGCCATACATGCAATGATCACACCGGCACCTGACGCAGATCGGTACATGCTCATAAAGCTTTGTTTGTCCGTACTTACATAGTGTTCGCCAGTTTTACTTGCATTTTCGGTGACTTGTAGGGCAACCAATTCACTATTGGTGGCAAGTAAATCGCGCACGCTACGCTCGCTATAAATCGCTGAAGTCACATCACTGAGTAAACTGCCCATAGACACATAGCGGACGTCATCTTCTTCAACAATCAGGTTGAGTAAGATTTCTAAGCGATCTAAACACTGTTCTAAAAGTGATAATAAGTAAGTCAGACTGACACTTACACCAATACGTTTGGTCGCACGGCGAATCTTCAGGACCACATCACGACATTGTTCCAGCATCACCAACGCTTGAGAAGCATCCGGCGGTAGCACGGCACTCATTTCTTCAGCACTTTGATGGAGCTTTTTATACTGTTGAATAAAATCGTTTATTTCACGGTTTTGCACCAAAAAAGGCGATTCATATTCGGTCAGTTCAGGCTGCGCATTAATAAATTCAGGATATAAGCCAATACCACTCACCCGATAAGACAAAACGGTAATGGCCTTAATTAATTCACGGCGAATTTTCTTTTTTTCTTCCTGATTGCTATGACCTTGGTTAAACAATCGAAAGAGCTGCATCCATTGCTGATCATCAATACTGTCGAGCCAATATTTGTCGTTATGACGATAAAAAACTCGACGGACTAAATCTTGTAGTTGAGTTTCGTCATTGATCAGGGGAAGAAAATGTGCGCCAAGACGTTGGAACAGTTGTCCCCAAAAACCATCGAGAGACAAAATACCCGTGTCCGCATATAAACTGGTTTGTTTATATCGGCTAATGAGTTTTAGAACAAAGCTTTGCAGGGTAGAGGCTGCATCTGGCGTGATGAGTAAAGCTTGGATGAAAGCCTGAAATTTTTTCTTAATTTCGTCGGTATTTTTTGTATCTTCTGGTCGAATTCGGTTGACCAATTCGATCAGCAAGTTTTCATCCAGCACAGCCCGAGGGGTATCGAGCTGTTGCTGCATGGTCAAAAAGATATCATTCAGTTTTATATGCATAGGCAAGGGGAATTACGATGAATATTGTTAATTATTGAATTCGGTGTAATGCCAAGTTTGCGAGGTTGATTAAAGCTTGACGATATTCAGTATCTGGTAGTGCTGCTAAAGCGGCTAGTGCTGCTTCAGTTTCTTCAGTCGCACGTTGGCTACAATAATCAAGAGCCCCAGAGCTTTGTACAATCTGAATTACACGCTCTAAATCTGCCGTACCACCTGTGGCAATACTGCGGCGAATAATGTCATGTTCTTCGCCAGTGGTATTCTTTAAGGCAGAGATTAAAGGTAAAGTTGGTTTACCTTCCATCAAATCATCACCAATATTTTTACCTAATGTTTCAGCATCTGAGGTGTAATCTAAAATATCGTCAATAATTTGAAAGGCATTTCCAAAGTGTCCGGCAAATTTTCTAAGCGGTTCACGGTACTCTGGTGTACCCGTCAAAATCGCGGCACCTTCGGTAGCGAGCTCAAATAAACGCGAAGTTTTACCGTGAATAATATCTAAATAAGTTTGTTCTGTGGTTTCGGGTTGGTGCTGTGATTGAAGTTGTAAAACTTCACCTTCAGCAATTTCACAGGTACCCGTTGAAAAGTCTTTGAGTAATACCTTGCTGTCTAGATCCACCAATAAATCAAAAGCACGAGAAATTAGAAAATCACCCACAAGTACGGCAGTTTGATTATTCCATGTCGCATTTGCGGTTGGGCGACCACGGCGTAAACCCGATTCATCTACTACGTCGTCATGTACCAAGGTTGCGGTATGTAGCATTTCAATAATTGCTGCAAGTTTACGGTGTTTTTCTAAATCTTCTGCACCACAAGCTTTTGCTGCAAGTAAGCACATAATTGGACGCATGCGTTTACCGCCTGCTTCAACCACATGTTTACTGACTGCCATGACCAAGGCAACTTTAGATGTGATCCCTTCATTAATAAATTTGTCCATCGCAGCAAAGTCAGTGGCAACAGGCGCGAGAATATCTTGCTTAAAGTCGATGGTCATATGAAGAGAAACCTCAATAATTTTTGAATTACAGACGTAGTGTAGCAATTTGTTATATGAATAACAGATAAGAACTTACTCAATTGACTTAATCTTAAGTGATTTTTTTCATCAAGCGGAAGTATTGTACTTATTTTTTAACAGACTTTTATCTTTAGCATGTTGTTTGAACAGCATGTTGTTGATGTCAGTCCAGAGTATATTAGCGAATTGTTGCTAAAAATCTATGTCAAACCTTGCCAAAAGCATGATAAGTGAAATAGAGCACTCATTTTAATGGTTTTAATGACGCTGTTTATATAATAAACGCATACTCATCTAATATTTTACGGAAATGACTTGTTGTTTTTCGGGTTATCCCTTAAAATCTTTGCCTTTGCGAAACCCCAGTGACGATCGTTTTAAGATCGGTATATCCCTTTACCGGCACGACAACACGGGCATGTTTGGAGTACTTAAATGTACGCAGTAATCCAAAGCGGTGGTAAACAACACCGTGTAGTTGAGGGTGAAACCCTTAAAGTAGAATTATTGAAAGCTGAAACTGGCTCAACTGTTACTTTTGATGACGTGTTGATGCTTGTTAACGGTGACAGCATTCAAATTGGTGCACCAGTAGTAGCTGGCGCTAAAGTAACTGCTGAAGTAGTTAGCCATGGTCGTCACGACAAAATCCGCATCATCAAAATGCGTCGTCGTAAACACTATCGTAAACAACAAGGTCACCGTCAATGGTTCACTGAGTTGAAAATTACAGCTATTTCAGGCTAATTACGAGGAGTAAGTAGACATGGCAACTAAAAAAGCCGGTGGTTCGACTAAAAACGGTCGTGACTCGAACCCAAAAATGTTGGGTGTTAAAATCTACGGCGGTCAATCTGTGACTGCTGGTAACATCATCGTTCGTCAACGTGGTACTGAATTCCACGCTGGTGTAAATGTAGGTATGGGCCGTGACCATACTTTATTTGCAACCGCTGACGGCGTTGTGAAATTCGAAGTGAAAGGCCAATTCGGTCGTCGCTACGTATCTGTTGAAGCGTAAGCTTTAATAGAAAAAAAACCCGCATTTTTGCGGGTTTTTTTTCGTCTGAATAAAATATGAGGTATTTTTTAGATTGTTACAAATAGTGTATAAATCAATAAATCACCATAAATAGTGATTTAAATCACAAAATATAAAGAGCGTAATAGAGGAGTACAAATACAAAAAAGGATAAGGACATGAATAAAATATTGAATACAGTTTTTATCGGTGCTGACTATCAGAAAAGGAATTGTCCTGATAAAAGCCAACAAATTGCATTTTAAAAGACACTACAACTTGGTGAAATAACTTCAATCGCTATTAAAGCTGTACCAAAATTACTTGCTGTGAGTATTTTACTTTCTCTAGGTTCAATTACATGGGCTGGTGGTTCAGGAGGACATACCTCAGGTGGTTCAACCTGTTCGAGTGGTTGTAATGATTCACATCAACATTCGGGCGGAAAAGGACACACAAGTCATGGGAATGGCAATGGTTATGGGCATGAGGGAGGAGGAAAACCTCATGGTGGGCATCAAGGTTTACCTGGCGCTGATGGCAAAGATGGCGTGGATGGTGTGGACGGCAAAGATGGCGTGGATGGTGTAGACGGCAAAGATGGTGTCGATGGACTCAATGGCCGTGACGGAATTGACGGAAAAGATGGTGTCGATGGACTCAATGGCCGAGATGGAATTGACGGCAAAGATGGTGTCGATGGACTCAATGGCCGAGACGGCATCGATGGTAAGGATGGGTTGAACGGTCTGAATGGCAGCAATGGTCTAGATGGTGCAGGTGCTTATCAAGTTGCGGTGAGCAATGGTTATGAAGGCAATGAAGACCAATGGTCAGAAAGTCTACGTGGTGCAGTTGGCGCACAAGGACTAACTGGTGAAAATGGTTTCAGTGCATATGAACTTACGATAAAAAATGGATTTGTAGGTACTGAAGTGAACTGGTTATTGAGCTTAAAAGGAACAGATCCGTACATTAAAATACAATCAAACGTTGCCAATACAGCACCTAAACCAACTGCGAATGGACAAGATGCGATTGCAGTCGGTGCAGGTAACAAAGCTGATGGTAATCAGTCTATTGCCCTCGGTGTAAACAATACAGTCAGTGGTGATGGATCTGGTGCATTAGGTACCAATAATACAGTCACTGGTAATAATACCTATGTGGTTGGTAACAATATCAACACCTCTGCAAATAATGCTGTTGTACTTGGCAATGGTTCAAGCTCTGACCGCAATAATACGGTTTCCGTTGGCTCGGCTGGTGCAGAGCGGCAAATTATCCATGTGGCAGCTGGTACGGCAGACACCGATGCGGTAAACGTGAAACAAATGCGTCAAGCAGATCTAGAAGTGTTAAATAGTTCAAAAGCATATACAGATCAGCATGGGGCAAATGTACTCAAGCAAGCTAATAGTTATACCAATCAACGTGTGAATGAATTGAACCATAATTTCAATAAATTTAAAGATAATGTTTACGGTGCTGTTGCTTCAAGTATTGCAATCGCCTCCTTACCTCAACCCACAGATGCTGGATATAACATGTTCAGTGTAGGTATGGGTATGCAGTAGGTTTTAGTGGAGTAACTGAGAGCAATAAATATGTCTATAAATTGGCTGCAACAGGGAACTCTGAAAGTGACTTTGGTGCAGGAGCTGCTATTGGGTGGCAATGGAAATAACTGAAAATTGGAATGTTGAAATTGCTAAATCATGGTTTAATTATTTGAAAGGCATTTGAGTCAAATCAAGTGCCTTTTTACTTTATATTTCTCCATCATGATGAATAAAAAACAGCAATTTGCATTAATAACCATACAAAACTTCTTATTTTCTCTAAATTTAGTCAATGAAAGTGGTTTAAGATGGAGCCATCTAACAAATTGCGTTGATGCAAATATAAAAGGTGAATCTATGAAAATGCTTCGTAAAACCATCTGTGCTATGGCATTAGGTGCAGCGACACTGGCACCGGTTATGAGTACGACAGTATTCGCGGCACCAGTTGCAGCGTCGGAGCAGCAGGCAACTGCCAATTTGGTGAAACAATTATCGGGTATTAAAAGTTTTACAGCTAACTTTCAGCAAACTACAAAAGTGACTAACCCCAAAGCAACTCAAAAGAAAGGTTTAAGTGCGCAGCATATGAACCAAACTTTTACTGGGGTCATGAAAGTTCAGCGCCCGGGTAAATTCTATTGGGAAACAACCAGCCCATCTAAGCAAACCATTGCGACCACAGGTAAAACAGTTTGGATATATGATCCAGACCTACAACAAGCGGTACGCCAAAGCTTAGATGACCAAGTTGCGAATACACCTGCATTATTATTGTCAGGTAATACGGCTCAAATCATGAAGTCTTATCGTATTACACAGCCAAATAAGACAAAAACTTATTACACCTTATATCCAAAAAGTGATGATGGCGTATTTCAAAGCTTAACCATTAGTTTTGGTGCGAAAAATGCACCAACCTTAATGATTCTCCAAGACTCATTAGGTCAAACAACAAATGTACGTTTCAATAATGTGAAGGTGAATGCGTCTATTCCAGCGTCAACCTTTAACTTTGTACCTCCAAAAGGTACGGACATTATTGATCAATAATTGTCATGAACGAAAAAAAGCAGACATCGGTCTGCTTTTTTTATGGAGAAATGTAAAGCCAGCAAGCTGAATTTAAGTGAAATTTAGTAGTATGCTGATATTCGCAGGTTGCTTAAATGAAGTGACTTGTGGTTTTGACTGTTGCTATAGGGAATTTTGGGATGAAAAAAAATCATATGAATAATATAGCTTGGGCTGTTTCAGCTGTGGTTTTAATTGGGTCATTAACGGCCTGTCATCCTCGAAATGAACCTGTTGAAGGTGCAACGACGGAACAGAAGCCAGCGGTCGTCGCTGATGCGATTCCACTTATTCAATCGAAATCTGTTGCGATGCAATTGCCGAAAGCACAAGCTTGCGATGCGGAAGGTTGTACCCAATATACGATTCAAACGGTTGAAACCAATGTTGATTGGATTAATCAATATTTTACTGACCGAATTAAAAAGGCAGATCCGATTGCATTTTCAACTGAGCCGAATCAAAAAATTGATTTATCGGACAAGACGGATGCAGGCTTAAGTCAAAGTACCACTTCTGTTCGATACATTAGTCAGTGGGGGCATATTGCAACTTTTGCGATCGAAAGCTATACCTATGCAGCGCATGCTGCTCACGGCATGTCTCATGTCGAATATGTCAATTTTGATTTAAAAGCCAAAAAACGTTTGGCTTTACAAGATGTCTTAGTCAAAGGTGCAGATGCGAAAGTGATTAGCGCATTATTTGATGCCAACTATATGTGGTTAGATAGTCATGATATTGAACGTTCAAAACTACAGTTAAGCGATAATTTTTATTATGGCGCGAACGGGATCGTATTTGCTTATCCGCTGTATGAATTGGCGAGCTACGCAGAGGGCATGCCTGAGCTAAAACTTCCATATTTTATGGCTAAAGGGCTATTTAAACCTGAATATTTACCAAGTTTGCCAAATTACGAAACCAAATAAGACAATTTGCAGCAAGATTATTGGTCTAATAAGGGGCAGCTGTAAGCTCGGTCACTGTATTTTTGAGTGTTAAGAGCTTACACTATAGCCAGTTTTTTTCTTTACTTAAGATTGGCTATGATCGACCCGAAATTACTCAGAAATAATATTGAGGCTGTAAACTTAGCCTTAGCAAAACGTGGTGTTCAACTCAACGTAGCAGAGTGGGCAGACCTTGAAGCTCGCCGTAAGGAAATTCAGTCTAAAACTGAGTCGTTACAAGCTGAACGTAATGCTGGTGCAAAACAAGTTGGTCAAATTAAAAAAGCTGGCGGTGATGCATCTGAAATCATGGCACGTATGTCTGCCATTGGTGATGAAATTAAAGCGGCAGAACTCGCACTTTCTGACCTTCAGGCTGAACTCGAAGCCAAATCTTTATCGATTCCAAATTTACCTCATGAGTCTGTGCCTGAAGGTAAAGACGAAAATGACAATGTTGAAGTTCTAAAATGGGGTACACCACGTCAGTTTGATTTTGAAGTCAAAGACCATACTGATCTTGGTGAAATGATGGGTGGTTTAGAATTTGAAACCGCAACTAAATTGACAGGTACTCGTTTTAGCGTACTCAAAGGCCCATTGGCGCGTTTACAACGTGCAATTACCCAATTTATGTTAAATACACATACCTTGGAAAATGGCTATACCGAAGCGTATGTACCGTATTTGGTCAATGCAGACTCTTTACGTGGTACGGGTCAATTGCCTAAATTTGAAGAAGATTTATTTAAACTTCAAGGCGAAAAAGAATACTACTTGATCCCGACTGCAGAAGTGCCTGTAACCAACTTCGTGCGTGATGAAATCATTGACCCAGAACGTTTGCCATTAAAATATGCAGCGCATACGCCATGTTTCCGTAGTGAAGCGGGTTCGTATGGTCGCGATACGCGTGGCTTAATTCGTCAGCATCAATTTGACAAAGTTGAAATGGTTCAAATTGTAAAACCTGAAACTTCAATGGAAGCATTGGAACAGTTAACAGGCCATGCAGAAGGAATCTTGCAAGCACTTGGTTTACCGTACCGTAAAGTCGTACTTTGTGGCGGCGACATGGGCTTTGGCGCAATCAAAACGTATGATTTAGAAGTTTGGGTACCAAGTCAAAATACCTACCGTGAAATTTCATCTTGCTCATGCATGGGTGACTTCCAAGCACGCCGCATGAAAGCGCGTTACCGTGCTGACCAAAAGAAAACTGAGTTTGTGCACACGCTGAATGGCTCAGGTTTGGCCGTTGGCCGTACTTTACTTGCCGTGATGGAAAACTATCAACGTGCAGACGGTTCAATTGAAATTCCAGCAGTACTTCGTCCATATATGGGCGGTGCTGAATTTATCGATTAATAGTCGATAAAGTGCATACATTTGTGCACAAAAATTGCTTAAGACAATCAGATTTAAACTATTGAGGTCGTGTGTGGATATCTTTCCAATCTCTTTGAAGTTGCAGCAGCAACCTTGTCTGATTGTTGGTGGTGGTCGAATTGCATATCGAAAGGCTGTGCTGCTTGCAAAAGCGGGCGCTCAGCTGACAGTTTGCTCACCTGAAATTGAAGATGATTTATTGAGCTTGGTTAATAAAACCCAAGGTCAATATCTCAACTCGATTTATCACGAATCGGTTTATCAAGAAAATGCCATTGCGCTGCGTCAGTTTCGTTTAGTGATTGCAGCAACCAATGACAAAGCTGTCAATCAGGCGGTATTTGAAGCCTGCGAAGCTGAAAATGTCTTGGTCAATAGTGTTGATGATCCGCCGCATTGCCGTTTTATGGTTCCTGCGATCATTGACCGTTCTCCACTGGTCATCTCCGTTGCATCTAATGGCACATCGCCAGTACTCTCGCGCCAAATACGCACCCAGTTAGAAAGCTCGATTCCGCATGGCATGGGCAAACTGGCTGAGTTCTCAGGCCAATGGCGCGCAGCCGTTAAAGCCAAAATCGTCAATCCAGATGAACGCCGTATTTTTTGGGAAGACTTGTATGCAAGCCCGCTCAAAGAGCAGGTATTCAATGACAATTTCACTGAAGCCAATCGTTTGATTGAACAGGCATTATTGGAATGGAAACAGCCGAAAGGTGAGGTGTATTTGGTGGGTGCAGGGCCGGGTGATCCTGAACTGCTGACCTTAAAAGCCCTGCGTTTAATGCAGCAAGCGGATGTGGTGATCTATGACCGTTTGGTTTCTCAGGCGATTATGGACCTCTGCCGCCGTGACGCTGAAAAAATCTATGTAGGTAAAGCACGATCCAATCATGCTGTTCCGCAAGAAGGCATTAATGCCTTACTGGTAAAATATGCCAGTGAAGGCAAACGCGTCTGTCGCTTAAAAGGCGGAGATCCGTTCATCTTTGGCCGCGGCGGTGAAGAAATTCAGGAACTCTTTGCGGCAGGCGTTGCCTTCCAAGTCGTTCCGGGAATTACTGCTGCCTCTGGATGTTCGGCTTATGCAGGGATTCCTTTAACGCATCGAGATTATGCGCAAAGTGTACGCTTCTTGACAGGGCATCTCAAAGAAGGTTCACCTGAGCTACCTTGGAATGAGTTGGTTTATCAAAATCAAACGCTCGTGCTGTATATGGGCTTGGTCGGTCTAGAAAAAATTTGTGAGAAACTCATCGCGCACGGGCAGCGTCCAGACATGCCTGTCGCATTGGTTTCTAAAGGGACGACACCTGAACAAAAAGTCGTGGTTGGGACATTGGCAGATATTGCATCTAAAGTCAGTGAATACCAAATTCAGGCGCCTACATTGACCATTATTGGTGATGTGGTGAGTCTGCGTGAACAACTTCAATGGCATGAGCGAGGGTAAGCAACGCAACGCGTTGCCCGAGCGCAAGGCGAAGGCTATGCCTGAGCAAAGAGGATAAGCAGGCTGCTGAATTGTCCACATGCAAGACGAAGGCTATGCCTGAGCAAAGAGGATAAGCAAGTTCTGGTATTGTCCAATTGCAATGCGCAAGCTAAGCAAAGAGGATAAGCGAACGCTTGTCGTAGCATCTAAACTTATGCTTTAGCTTTGTAACTATAGCCTGAGCTTTAAGCCATTATTTAACTAAAGAGTAGAGAAAAAAACTGTGATCCATGTTGTTTTATACGAGCCAGAAATTCCTGCAAATACAGGGAATATCATTCGTTTATGTGCCAATACTGGAGCGCAGTTGCATTTGGTCAAACCATTAGGTTTTGAGCTAGATGATAAAAAACTTCGCCGCGCTGGTTTGGATTATCATGAATGGGCACACATGAAAGTGTGGGAAAACTTTGAAGAATGCCTTGCTGGCTTAAAAGCACAAGGTATTGAGATGGATGCCATTTATCCATTAACCACCAAAGGTTTTGAAACACCGCATACCTCTGATTTAAACCGTCCTGTAGCATTGTTAATGGGGCCAGAAACACGTGGTTTGCCGGAAGATGTCCGTATGATGTTCCCGAAAGAACATTGGATTCGCCTGCCGATGGCACCAAATTCACGCAGTTTAAACTTGTCTAATGCTACTGCTGTGATTTTATATGAAGCTTGGCGTCAGCAAGACTTTAAAGAATTGGTCTAAGTGTGATCTGTTCAAAAAGCCGCTCTATCGAGCGGTTTTTTATTGGGAGTGAACACAGTGAACCATTTACAGCAATGAAGTTTTGTAAAATACGGGCTTAAAAACTTCAGCATCAATATAAAAATGTGTATAAGAACACTGTGAAGAAATAAAACGGGTACTTAAAACTTGAAATCTATAAATTTAAAAGCTTTTGGTGTCGTGATTGCGACCGGATTCATTTCATCAGTGAGTTGGGCTAATCCAACCGTATCGACTACAACGGAACAGACACCAGTGACCGTCACTACAACTACAGAAAATGTTCCAGTTGTACCAAAGGTTGAGGTGGTTAAGCCTTTTACTAAGGCTGAAGTACAACAGGGCATGCTGGAAATGCAGCAAAGACAAAATCAGCGTATTGAGGAATGGGGAAAAACACTAAAAGCCGACGATTTTGAGCGTTCTTGGTATGGTGGTCGCCAATTGAAAAAAGCCAAGCGTCAGGAAGTATGTGGACTATATCAAGGCTTAGTCAATGAAACATACAGCTTGGCTCAAAAAAATAAAGCCCGTCTTAGTGTCGCTGATCAACAGCTAGTAGCAGATCGAAATCAATTTATTCAAAGTTTAGGGTATGAAAAAAATATAGTAGATACCAAGATGGGTTTTAACTGCCGCTTAAAATAATCGGTGTGTATTATTGCTTTGATCCATTTCAATAATTAATGTCCTTGATGTCGAAACAACAAGGACATAGAAAAGCTTAAGTACTTTTAAAAGCTCAAATTACCTCATGAATTAATCAATTAAATTAAAGTCACTCAGTTCTGTTTGTAGATGTTTTGGATTATTTGCAAACAGCAGTTGACCGCTGGTGTATAACCAACCCAATTGACCTTGCTGCTGAAGACGTTTCAGTAAGACGTCGTTAAATGTCGACGTTGCAAAGACAGTTTCACTAAAGACTTTAAACTCACCGACATTAGTGTTTTCGCTGTCTTTCATAAACAGCATGCCGTTTTTGGTGGTTGAACTCATATCTAAAGCACGGCTGACTAAGCGGTAACCGTCTTTAGCTTGCTCATCAATCAACTCCTGTAATTTTAAGCTGCGCTCTACACTATTGCTGCCGGTTGGGTAAGTTTTATAGCGATAGCTGTAGGTGCCATGGTGTGCGCTGCTATTTATACAGGTTGCAACTTTAGGGCTGTTTTGATTGCCGTTTAGAATTTCAGGACGTAAACCAGTGAAATAGCTTTTGAATTGAATAATACGGCAGCCTTGGGCACCCAGTGTATTGAGCATTGTTTCTAGCTGCACTGGGTCAACGAGTGGGGAAACATAGCCGCTGTCATAGGTATATGTCGCGGTATCGTTTTCTTTTTTAATGAAATAATCTTTGAAATTCAGGGCATTGGTCGGTCTGAAACTATGCAAGTATTGATAGCCTGATTTGCCTTTTTCATTTAACTGATTACGCCATGTAAAATATATGTCAGCGGTAGAGGGTGCTGTACGATCTGCCACAATATGATTGAAACGCGTATTTTCACTAGCAAGTTTCATGTAGCTATTAACATTACCATTGTCCAAAGTTTTAGAATCATAGCCAATTAACTTATAACCGCTTTGTCCCATTGTATTAAGCTGAGCCAAGAAGTTCACAGTGTCGGTGGTATTAATAAAGCTCTCAGTCTTGAAGTCTGCAGTTGTGATTTTGGTTTTCGGTTTTAAATTGGTGAAGAATTCATTGGAATTTTTTGTATAGCAGCGGCTGTCCTTGAGTGGGTCGGTAATTAGACCTCGTTGCATGATGATATAGCTTGGATTTGAAATCGTCGCGTTAATCACGCAGAAAGAATGATTATTTAAAAAAGTTAAGACACGGTTGCTCGTCGCGCCACCTCTGACTGGTTGAAACTTAATCGAATGATATTCAAAGTTATTTAGTGTTGCAGCTGGCTGTATTTCACTCATGACCATGTCATGAAGTAATTGATAGCGTTTGGAAATAAATTCACCGCTGCAAGTTTTACTTGAACTATTGTGTACCGCATATTTTAGTTCTTCGTTCAGTGAACTGACTGAATTTTCACTGGTTTTATGAATTGAAATTTGTGGCAAATCACAATTACTGTTACCGAGTGCAGAGTTCCCTTGAATCCATTCTCCTGTGAATTTATCCGCTACAGTTGTTGGCGTTGGCGTTGGCGTTGGCGTTGGCGTTGGCGTTGGCGTTGGCGTTGGCGTTGGCGTAGGTGTAGGTGTAGGTGTAGGTGTAGGTGTAGGTGTCGCGCCACCATCATTGGAGCTTGATCCACCACAGCCCACCAATGTCGTAAATACAGCAGCGATAATGCTGATTTTGTGATTATTATTCATGACTAGTGCTCAATAGAGTAAAGTTGTTATGTACGGCTGATGCGGTTGTATAAACATTTAAAATCAAGATTTATTGAACAAGGTGTGATTCAATCCAGCCATTGCCATGTTCTGTAGTGACTTCTATCAAACCTGTTTTAGTCATGTTTCCCGCAAAAATAATATCTGCATTTTTTGACAGTTTATTAATGACTTGGCTCGATTTATCGGCAGTTTTATAAAGCGGTAGATTATTAATTTTAGGTCTAAGTTGCTGTCCCATACTGAAACCATTTGCAGCATAATTTGAATTAGTCGTGGCCTGACTGCCTGTCCATTCTTTTGCGGTATTCGATACTTCTTTGGATGTTTCATTAAATTGATTCAGCGTATTTCTTAAATCACGCATGGTATCGGCAAAACCTGCATATACCGGTATTGAAGCTAAAGACAGACTGCTAACGATGACTAAATGACGAATTTTCATGAACTTTCTCCTTTACTTTGTTATGTCATTCCGCGTGATATTTGACGGATTCATAACATTCGCGGTGTTTAAATAATTATAAAATGCGAAAATTTAGCATTTTAAAAATAGATCATTTATACTTC
Organism: Acinetobacter sp. YH12039; assembly: GCF_013420015.1. Lineage (NCBI taxonomy): Bacteria > Pseudomonadati > Pseudomonadota > Gammaproteobacteria > Moraxellales > Moraxellaceae > Acinetobacter > Acinetobacter sp. YH12039. Next base: position 169,755 of record NZ_VOZA01000001.1, read on the forward strand.
ACTTGTAAAGAGGGTGGAGTGGTGAAAATGAATGTAGAAAGCCAGAGTGAACATCTAAAGCAAAGTAAAAATTGGTATCAGTCCTTACCGACGGAATGGCAAAATTGGTTGAATGAAAATATTGAAAATGGTTGCGATGTACAGAAAATAAGTCTAATTTTACAATCACATGGATTAAGCCCAAGGGTGGATCAATACTTATTTTCTGAAGATGAACAACTTTCAGAACAGCTGCAAAATGAACTTTTGGACTACAGTCTTGAGGGCTTAGAGACAGTTGAAATTTTAGAAAAAATTAAGCAAAAAAATATTTCAAATCATTTGATCATTCAGTTTTTAAAGCATGTAAACAATAACGTAATTTTTAAAAAACTGAAGCAACTACAGCAACAGCAGAATAAACAGCGCTGGTTATTACAGGTGATGGGTCAATTGAATCAATTGAACGACCACATTTCATCCACAATCGATTGCATAGAAACACCTGATTTTGCAACATTTCTAGAGCAGTATTATAGCCAGATGCGGCCGGTCATTTTAAAAGGTGGGATACAACATTGGCCTGCATTGCATAAATGGAGTCCTAAATATTTTGCACAGCATTTTGAAAATGAGTTGGTTGAAGTCCAGATGCATCGTGAGCAGTATCAAGATTTTGAAAAAAAATCGGTACAGTTGAAACGCATTATTTTGATGCAAGATTTTGTCGCACAAATCAAAGCCACTAAGCGTAGCAATGACATTTATTTAACTGCGAATAACGCCGCTCAAAATAAGCAGTTCATGCAAAAGATAAGTGAGGATCTAGGTGACTTCGCCAAAGGTTATTGTCAAAAAGAGATCAAAGATCGACATTTTTTATGGTTTGGCCCTGCAGGCACATTTACACCACTGCATTATGACTTAACCAATAATATGTTGGCACAAATCTATGGACGTAAAAAAGTGACTTTGATTCCTGCATGGCAAATGCCGTATATGTATAACGATCATTGGGTATTCAGTCAGGTTTCAGACGTCGCAAAGGCTGATCTAGTAGCCTATCCACTGTTAGAAAATGTGACACCGTTCGAGTGCATTTTGCAACCAGGGGAAACCTTATTTATCCCAATTGGTTGGTGGCATAGTGTTGAAAGTTTAGATATGTCGATCAGTGTTTCTTTTACGCATTTTAATGTAAATAATCATTTTTTTACTGAATATCCTCAAGATCTCATCAGATAAAAATTGTGAAGTAGATTAAACAATGCGAAAATTTCACTTATGCAGTCTAATTTTCATGGCAATTCAATGAGCAAACTTCTCACTAATGAGGCAGATCAAAATTTACAGCAAGTATTGGTGCTGATGAATGAGCTGAGCCAATGGCTGATTCGCTCAGGTGTGGGATATACCGAGTTTACTGCTGCATTGAAACCGGTTTTTTTCCAACAAGCTGTACAAGAGTTAGAGCGTATCGATCAAAAACCGACGATTTCCGCGATCAGTTTACTTTCTGGCCTACACCGTAAAGACGTGACTGCTTATAAAGAAGTGATTTCTGAAGGTAAGGATTTGACCGAAGCGACTGTTTCGGAGCCGATTAGTGTGCCATCACGTGTGATGGGTTTGTGGCTTGCAGAAGGTTGGGGGGATTCTTTACCATTTAGCAGTGAGTCAGAAAATAGCTTTGAAATGCTGGTGAAAAGAATTTCAACAGAACGTCATCCGCGTTCAGTACTCAACGAGCTTATAAGGCTTGAAATTGCGACAGAAAAAGATGGGCAGATATATTTACAACAGCGTCGTTTTATTCCTGATCCTTCGCAGTTAGAAGCACGTAAAATTTTAACACGAAATGTTCAAGCGCATTTAGAAGCGGGTTTGCATAATTTATTGAATCCTGATGAAATACCTTACTTAGAACAAGCCATTTGTGCTGACGAATTAACAGAAGAATCGATTAATAAATTACATGAAATGAGCTTAGAGCTTTGGCAGAAATACTCACTACAACTTTTAAAACTTGCCGCGGAGCGTTGCGCAATGGATGACGGGAATCCTGAAGCAAATCGTGCATTTCGCTTTGGAGTTTATCAACATGATGCGAAAATTAAATTTTAAGACTTTAACCCTTTGTGGCTTGATCAGCGTTTTAGCGGGTTGTGACATAGAGTTTTTTCGAAGTGGTGGGGTTACAATTGAAGGTACAGGTGATCCAATCATTGATATCGGTCATGCAGGGGATGGCCGCGGAACAATTATCTTGGGGACACGATATTTAGAGTTTTCAGCTTCCGTGCAGGATTCTTGTTATGGCGTGGAACGTAAATTAGCCTTCCTCAATCCATTTGATCGTCAGTCGATTGACACAAAAACGTATGTAGAAATACCTGCTGCCCAAGCGGATCTTAATTCGCAAAATGTTCAATTGATCTTAAAAAATACCAATAGCGTACCAGTCACCATTCATTTGCAATGTGATATGCCATTAACCATGCAATTATTCGAGCAGGTTAGACCATATTTTCCAAAACAAGTATGTGATACACCTATAGATATCAAACTCTATCCACAACAACAGCATATATTTGAAGCAGCTGTAAATTTAGAGACTGTTGAAGATGGTATATGGTCACACGGTGATGGAGCATCGGTTGAATTAAAAGGCAATACACCAGACAAGTGTGAAGAAATTTCAATTCAATTTCAGCAATCTAGAAAATCCATACAACCTTAATTGGTATATTTAAAACAAAAAAGGCGCTTAAAGCGCCTTTTTTTTATGAGATGGAAAACTTATAGTTTGTCATCAAATTCGTTATGTTGCGGTGCAGGGTGTTTAAAACCTTTAGTTTTATAACCAAGGTATAAAATACCGAACATTGCCCACCATAAACCATATTTCAATGCAGTTTCTTCAATTTCTAACCACATCGCAAAGATACTGATAAAGCCAAGCATTGGAATAACGACAAAGCTAAAAATATCTTTGGCTGTTTTTGTGCGGCCATCACGAAGTGCATAACGTGAAATCACAGATAAGTTCACGAAAGTAAAGGCTGTCAATGCACCAAAACTAATCATCGAAATGACAATATCAAGATTCATAAAGCCCGCAGTTAATGCAACCGCACCTACGATCATGATGTTATAAGACGGGGTGAAATTTTTCGGGCTGATATGACCGAAGATTTTCTTATTAATAACACCATCACGGCCCATAACATACATTAAACGTGATACACCTGCGTGAGCAGAAATACCTGATGCCATTACTGTCACAATCGCAAAAGTTAAAACATAGGATTGGAACAGTGAGCCGCCGACGAGCAAGAGTATCTCTGGCTGTGTTTCAGCAATATTCTTGAAATAGTTACCTGGCTCAGCAGGGAAGAACAGCTGCATGAAGTAGGTACTAATAATGAAGATAATCCCTGCGATTAAAGCAGTTAAGAAAATCGCTTTCGGCAGTGTTTTCTCAGTATCTTTGGTTTCTTCTGCCAATGAACTTAATGAGTCAAAACCAGTGAACGAGAAGCACAGTAATGTTGCACCTGTAATCAGCGCACCCACAGACGTCAGCTCATTCCAGAATGGCTCAAGGCTCCATAATTGGTAGCGTTCTGCAGCAGAAATAGGGCCATCAGCATTGAAGCCCATTTGAAGCTTGCTGTAGACCATCCACGTGAAAATACCAATTACTAATAACTGCACAAGTACAATCAAGCTGTTAAAGTTAGCAACAAAACGCGCACCGCGTAAGTTAATTCCAGTCATGAATGCCGTTAGCACAATGACCCATACCCAGTGGTTTACTGTTGGAAATAGTGCTTCAAGGTAAATCACTGCAAGAATAATATTCACCATTGGAGACAGCAGGTAATCTAGCCATGACGACCAACCGACCATGAAACCTACGTTCGGGTGAATGGATTTTTGAGCATAGGTATACGCCGAACCCGATGATGGATAGCGACGGATCATATGTCCATAACTGATAGAGGTAAACAAAATTGCAATCAGGGCAATAATGTAAGATGTCGGCACGTGTCGATGACTTTCTTCAGAAACTAGACCGAAGGTATCGAACAAGGTCATCGGCTGAATGTAAGCCAAACCAATAATAATAATGTGCCAGAGTCCAAGCGTTTTTTGCAGTTTAGCTGCCGATTGAGTCCCAGAGATATTTGTCAACGGCGTTATCCTCTTATCGTTGATCAAGGATCAGTCATATTCTAAGGATCGTTTGAGACGAACGATCCCCCCTACGTTTTAAAACAAAAGTGCGCCAATCTACTCCAAATTGGTACATTTTGTCAGTAACTTTGAAATTATTTTTAGCAGAAATTATGCCAGTTTGATTAAAAAATAACTGATATTGCGTTCTGCAAGTGAAAAGCCCGATGTTTAAAAAAACATCAGGCTTAATTTTTCGCTATATTCGCTTATTTTTCAGCAATTACCAAGCTTTTTTTAGAATAGTTTTGAGGTCTTCTAAGCTGGCTTCTTTAGGATTATAAATAATAGATCCATCATTCAGTGCTTTCTCTGCCACTTCATCTAATTGAGCTTCAGTCACTTTACCTGTTTCACTCAAAGTACGTGGTAATTTGGTCAAACTAAACAAGCGGTCACGCATGGCTAAAAGCGTTGAAATGGCTTTTTCAGCGCGGAGGTTGGCCGGTGTTTGTGCATAAATATCAGGACCAGCCAGTGGTAATAGCAATTCAGCAATCTTATCGCCATTCACTTCTTTGTTGTATTCCAACACATACGGCAAGAATAAATTCATGCATAAGCCGTGGGGCAGGTGAGCAACAGCACCTAAAGCATGACCCAATGAGTGGACTAATCCAACCATTGAGTTTGAAAATGCAATTCCTGCCATCGTTGAGGCTTGTGCAAGTTCTAAGCGACCATGCGCATCGCTGGCATTATCTAATACACCAAATAAACTATTGCTGATTTTCTTGATTGCGGCAGTTGCATAGGCATCTGAAATCGGGTTCGCCGCCATGCACGTATAGGCTTCAATGGCATGCGTCATCGCATCCATCGCTGTCATCGCCGTAAGATGAGGTGGCAAAGTTTGCGTCATACGTGGGTCAAGAATTGCCGCATGTGGCATCAAATAATTCGATGCAAAGGCCATTTTTACATTCTTTTCAGGGTCAGAAACCACAGCGACCATAGTCACTTCTGAACCTGTCCCTGAGGTTGTTGGAATCACAAAAAATGGTTTTAAAGGTTTTGGTAAGTTGTGCGCACCTGAGTATTTCAGTAAGTCATCGCCACCTTCAGATACCAAGATGTTGGTTGCTTTAGAGGTATCAATCACTGAACCGCCACCGACGGCAATAATGGCATCACATTGGTTGTCGCGGTAAAGTTGAGCCGCTTTACGTACGGTTTCTAGACTTGAGTCTGGCGGAACATCATCAAAAATATAGCCAATCACCGTCTCGGTACTTTCAAATGCCGCTTCAATCGGTGCAAGTAATTGATTACTGCGAACGCCTTTGTCAGTAATGATCATAGGGCGTTTAGCACCCAAAGTAGACAGTTCGAATGGAATGTGTTCTAAAGCAGCATGGCCAGCAATCACTTTTACAGGACAGAAAAATTCGTAATATGGTTTAGCCATGTGTTATGCGCTCCGTTTTAAATAAGACTGGGCTACTTTTAAATAAATATTTGCAGCACCGCTCAGTTTTTCTTTTAGGCTTAAATGTGTTGGATATTCTTTGACAGCCAATTCAGCCACCAATTTAGGTAAAATTAACGCTTCCATTTTGTTGAGACAACGCACCAGTCGGATGGCATAAGACAAATCACCATCGGCGATCATGCGGTCATTGGCAAAGGCTTGTGCGGTACTTTCTTGAAATGAGAAGACCAAAAAGGCATGATTCAAATGCTTAAACGTAATGGTTAAGTCAGGCTTTTGAGTGCCGGGTGTGAGGAGTTTGAGTTGGTGGTCTTCCGTGACTTGCGCGACAAATGCAGCACCATTAGGAAAAACATTCATAGATAAAATAAAATTAACTGGAAATTTAGCAACTTCTTGTTTAATTTCTTCATCGACCTGGCTCGCCATGACCAGACCTCTGCCAATCACATCCATCATGAGTTTGACATAGGCCTGCTGGAGCGCGGGTTTAACGGATTTAGTTGCAATCACGTGTACATCCCTTATCTATAATTATTAATTTAGAGCTTTTACTCTAAATTATTTTATTTGAGAAAGCAAAGTCTTTTATAGTTGTTTGACTGTTACGTCTTTAAAGTAACCACTGTTTTTCAAAGTATCAATGATATCGACGCATAAGTTTTCAAATTTAGGGTAGTCCTGTACTAAATCTTGTATGCGTACCATTTCTAATCCAGCATAGCCACATGGATTAATGGTATGAAAACCAAATAGATCACAATCGATATTCAGTGCCAAACCGTGATAACTGCGGCCTTTACGAATTTTAAAACCGAGAGAACCAATTTTGCGTTCTGCAACATAAACACCGGGTGCATCAGGCTTGGCATAAGCGTCGATGCCGTACTTTTTCAGCAGTTCGATCATCAAGTTTTCTGCATAGGAAACCAGCGTACGCACGTTCCAACCTAAGCGATTTAAGTCAAACATGAAATAAGCGACCAACTGACCCGGTCCATGCCAAGTGACTTGTCCACCACGGTCTGTTTGTACCACAGGGATGTTACTTTGCACCAAAATATGTTCAGGTTTGCCAGCTTGCCCCTGAGTTAATACATCGGGATGTTGCAATATCCACAGCTCATCAGGTGAGTTTTCATCTCGCTGTTCAGTGAGAGTTTTCATCTCTAAAAAGCGGTCTGCATAAGGGGTCAGGTGGTTATATTGACGAATGATTAATTCGGGTTTTTGAACAGTTTCAGTCACGTATTTCGTGTCCTTTTCTATCAAAGTCATGTATGGATTATAATGAATTAGACGTACAAAAGGGGGGTTAAATACTGAATTACTTGAGGGTATTACTATTACTTAGACATAAAAAACACGCTCGAAAGCGTGCTTTTTTATTTAAATCAACAGAATTACAGCGCGGTACGAATGTGTTTACAAGCTGCTAAATCCGCATAGACCGCATGTACTTGTTCTAACTCTTCGAAACGTAATTGAGCAGTAATTGAATGATATTTACCTGTACGAGATGGAGTCACAGTCATTTTACTGCCATCAAAATCAGGAAAATGTTTAACAAAAATTTCATTCACTGCAAGGCGAAGTTCTTCACCTGCATTACCAATCAATTTAATAGGGTAGTCCATAGGGAAGACCCAAAGATGCTCTTGCAATTCACGTGAAGGAGCGCGATTAGTCATATCAGTCATGGGACACCTCATTATTTAAAAATACCTGCAATGAGCAGGTATTTGGAATTATTTGCTACATGCTCATAATATGGGGCGGAAAACCCCATATTCAAGCCTGCATTGTCCTAGTTATAGGTTAATCATTCTCAAGGAATGAACGCAGATGTTCTGAGCGTGAAGGATGACGTAATTTACGCAATGCTTTCGCTTCAATCTGACGAATACGTTCACGTGTTACGTCAAACTGTTTACCCACTTCTTCCAAGGTATGGTCGGTTGGCATATCGATACCGAAACGCATTTTCAAGACTTTCGCTTCACGTTCAGTCAAGTTTTCAAGAACTTCACGTGTTGCTTCTTTTAAGCCTTCTGACGTTGCAGCGTCAATAGGAGAGGTGATATTACCGTCTTCAATGAAGTCACCAAGATGCGAATCTTCATCATCACCAATTGGTGTTTCCATTGAAATTGGTTCTTTCGCGATTTTAAGCACTTTACGAACTTTCACTTCGTCCATTTCTAGACGTTCACCTAATTCTTCTGGTGTAGGTTCACGACCCATTTCTTGAAGAAGTTGGCGAGATACACGGTTGATCTTGTTAATGGTTTCGATCATGTGTACTGGAATACGAATAGTACGTGCTTGGTCGGCAATCGAACGCGTAATCGCCTGACGAATCCACCAAGTTGCATAAGTAGAGAATTTATAACCACGACGATACTCGAATTTATCCACCGCTTTCATCAAGCCAATGTTACCTTCTTGGATCAAGTCGAGGAATTGCAAACCACGGTTGGTGTATTTTTTCGCAATCGAAATTACCAAACGTAAGTTAGCTTCAACCATTTCCTTTTTCGCACGGCGAGCTTTCGCTTCACCAATCGACATACGTTTAGAAATGTCTTTGATGCCTTTAACATCTAAACCAAGTTCTTTCTCGATGTCAGCGATTTTTTGTTGGAATGCCAGAACGTCAGGGCGGACTTTTTCAAGATAGCCTTTCATTTCTGCAGGTGCTTTAGCAATTTGTTCATCTAACCAAGCAAAGTTAGATTCTTGACCTGGGAAAGACGTACGGAATTGAGTACGGTCCATACGACCACGACGTACTGCATAGCGCATAACTTCACGTTCAGAAGTACGGATTTGGTCATGGGTATTACGAATCAAATCAGAGATGATGTCGAATAAACGTGGTGTGAATTTGAACATCATGAACACAGTTGCAAGTGCTTCAAGTGCAGCAGCAGCTTCTTTACTGTTACGCCCATGTTTTTCAATTGCAGCTTTAGTGACTAACCATGCTTGTTCAAGCTCAGTGAAACGTGCTTTAGCAATTTCAGGATCTGGACCAGATTCGCCTTCAGAATCATCATCACCTTCAGACTCTTCTTCTTCATCGTCATCATCAAGTTTGACATCTTTAGTTGGCTTGTTGGTTGACGCTTCATCTTCATCGATCTCAGAATCATCTTCGTCGATCACTTCAGGGATGGCTTCGTCAGATTCTGGATCTAAATAACCAGAAAGAATATCAGCTAAACGGCGTTCACCCGCTTCATAATCTTTATATTCTTGCAATACAACTTCGACTGCATTTGGCCAATAAGCAATAGAATGTAAAACGTCACGAATACCTTCTTCGATGCGTTTTGCAATGCTAATTTCGCCTTCACGTGTCAAAAGCTCAACTGTACCCATTTCGCGCATATACATACGCACAGGGTCAGTGGTACGACCGGGTTCATTTTCAACAGATGCAAGTACAGCAGCGGCTTCTTCTTCAGCAACTTCGTCAGTCGCTTCGCTGCCACCTTCAAACATTGTATCGTCAGTTTCTGGTGCACGATCATGTACCGGAATACCCACGTCATTCAACATCTGAATGATGTCTTCAATCTGTTCACTTTCAGTGATTGAGTCCGGGAGATGATCGTTAACCTCGGCGAAAGTTAGGTAACCTTGCTCTTTGCCTCGGCTAATCAGAGCCGCTACTTGAGAAGTAGGGGAAGTCATATCGCTCATCTTTGCTTACTCTTCGTTGAATCTGTGGCAGTAAAAAACCGTGCATTTTAGCACGATCGTCTCATTAAATCTTGTTAATAGCTGGCTTATCCCATTAGGACGGTACAGCATCAAGCTGTCCAATGAGATATTAAAAATTTAAATTCAGTAATTTAGGTGGGGCTGAAATTGTTGTTTTCAAGTTCATCCCATGCATCGATTATTTTACGAGTCATCTTTGACTGTCATAAAAATGAAGGACGCAGGGTGGATTATATCATGCCACAGGTTTTGGTAAGAAAAAAAGACCTATTTTTAAAGTTTAGTTGTTAAAAAAACAAATAAAACTTGACAATATTTTATATCCCATATAAATAGCGGCTAGACCCCTTCAATTTTTTTCATTATGAGGTAGTTTTGGTGTCTTCTACAGATTTTGAACTAGATGATAACTACGGTGATGATGATGTGAATTTCGATGAGGCCAGTGCAAAAACTAGCGCGAAAGAATCGTTAGAAAAGCGCCGACTTATTGATGACCTTCTGGCTCAGCGCCGTCTTGAACGTGAGCTTAAAGATTTTGATTACGACATCGACGATGACGATGATTTTGATGACGAAGAAGACTAAATAGCGATTTAGCATAGCGCTTGAAAATGCTATGCTTACGCATTAAGTTTCTAACTCTGGATTTGAAATGAGTGCTTTAGATTTAGACCTTTTGAGTGACTATTTAGACGGCGATGACAACGAGCATGGTCTAGATTTTGCAGCGACTCATGGTTTTTTATGTGCAATTGCAGTAGGCCCAGCTTTTGATAAATGGCTAGACGAACTTTTTGATAACAATCAGAAAAAAGTACCTGCTGAAATTATTGCACAAGTAAAAGCATGGCTCGAATCGATTCGTCAGAATCTTGCCAATGAAGATGGTATTGAATTTCCATTTGAAATTGAAGAAGCCGATGTTGAATCAAGTCTTGGTGACTGGAGTGTTGGCTTCGTTGATGCCATGTTCCTAAACGAAGATGCATGGTTCACCGACGAGTTTGAAGAACAATTGGTAGATTTAACTTTGCCAATCATGGTGTTCAGCGGCATTGATGAAGAAGATCCACAAATGGAATCTTTCCGTCGTAATGGTCAGTTGATGGATGAACTTGCAGAAGAAATCCCAACCAATTTGAACGAATTATATTTGATGTATCACACACCAAATTAATTTCGACGAAATTTAAAAAAAGCACCTTGGGGTGCTTTTTTTAGCGCTATACCTTTTCAATTCAAAGTTAGTCTAAAGGCTTAACTACGTTTGGCTTTTAAGAAGCTCTTTGCCATCCATCCAAAAGATAAAGCCAACATGAGATAATGGATGAATAAGGTAAAGCTGATAGCAAGCAGCCAGACCCAAGCGGGTAATTGCGTTAGCGCCATTTGAATAAAGGCTTGGGTTTCAGGGAAGATCAAGAGACAAATGACTGTAGCAACGACACTGATGAGAACCGAAGCTAAAATACAGCTCCAAATCAAAGTTCGCTTTTCTAACTTATTTGGCACTCGCTGATGGTCTTTAACAAAGCTGGATGCCGCAGCAAAACCGCCCACGATGAGACAGGTAATGGATGAACCACCGGGTAAATCAAAGAAAGACTCTATGGCTGCGACAGCGACCATGGCGAGGGCATAAGCAATGCTAAATGTGATGATGTATTTTTTCATTATTTAATGTTCATGTTTTCGTTTTATAAAGAGCGAGTATAGCTTGCCCGAAGTTTCTTCACTCAATTTTAAGTTTCAGTGAAGGGTATTGATTCAAATTCTAACGGAATAAGTTAAAAAAATTTATAATTTTTTAGCGCAGTAGTCTGCATACCAACCGTAGGCAATATGAAATATCGTGCCATGAATGGCGACCATGCAGAGCATAATTACAGCAGTTAGCCCAATGCCTGCATTATCCACAGACTTCATAATGCTTTCGGCATTGGGATTCATCAGCACCAAGAACAGCACAAAAAAGCTACCAATGATGATTGCAACGGCACTGGAGCCCCAAACCAGTTGGATCTTTTCATGGTTGCTAGGCACACGTTGTTCTTTCTTTACAAAATGCCCAACGCTGATTAATGCACATGCCACCAATGTAGGAATTAATGTAATACCACCAAGATTTAATCCAAAAATTAATACGGTAATCAAAAGCACCAAGGCGATGCTATAAACAGCAGCAAAGTGTAGGAGATAGTGTTTCATTTAAGCCCCAAAACAAAAAATTAACGAGGTCGACGTTGATGTCGACGGTACAAAATCCAAGCAATAATGATGACTGTGATCAGAATAATCACATGGCCAACTTTACTAAATATTTGCTGCATTAACTGCTGATTTTCACCTAAATAAAAACCCATACAAGCTAAAAAAGTGGTCCAAATAATCGTACCTAAACCACTATAAAACATAAACTTCCAAAATGGCATGCGGCTCATTCCAGCAGGAATACTAATGAGAGAACGCACAGCTGGAATCATTCGTCCGAAAAATACAATGCGGTGACCGTATTGCTCAAACCATGCTAGAGATTTTTTTACATCTGCCGATTTGATAAATAAATACTTTCCATAGCGATCGACGAAGTGAAAGATGGATTCATGCTTAAATTTATAGCCAATCCAATATAGCAATGCAGCCGCCAGTAAAGAACCGACACAACCTGAAATAATGACACCAATGAGGAGTAGTTGACCTTGGGAGGCAGAATAGCCAGCCGAGGGCATAATGATTTCAGAGGGGATTGGGGGGAAGACATTGTCAAGAAACATGAGCAGGGCAATACCGAGATAACCCAATTGTTCCATGATTGAAATGATCCATTCAGTTAAAGTCATGGTAGCTAAGGCAGAGAAAAGGTGTATTTATCCTATGTTGAAAAGCGCAGTGGGTAAAGTTCCGTTTTAAATATTCCTGAAACCACCTAAGCAAAAACAACAAATGTTGAGTTCATCTTGTATTAAGTAGCACGTAGGCTTAATGAGAAGGAAAATGTATGAATGAGTGATGGTATTGAGCAATGCTGAGTAATAGTAAAACTGAATAATTGATAGGCATAGAGTACGGTTTTTATATTACTGAGTTTACGCTGTGCAGTTTGGATTTTATTTTTGATTTTGGCGCTTTAGCAGCCTTAAAAATCGTTTTATATACTGAACAGCGTAGGACAAAGTTGCAATAAGTAGCTTTGCAAGGTGCGCAAATTAATCATCATGTTCCATATTTAACAGGGTGTGAATATAGACTTGGCGTAAGCTCAGCGATAAAGCAAATGGAATCGCACAAAGTCCAAGAATGTTGAGCAGAGTGGGTTGTAAGTGCAAGGTATAAGCAATAAATAAGGCAAAAATTGCACCAATGCATGTGGCAATACTGACTATCAAAATATGCGACTGTTGGTTAAGGAGGTGTTTTAATTCTGCAACACTTTCTTTTACACGTGGAGCGGGTAAAGCAAGGCGCCTTGAGGTTGCAATAGGAGAGTTGATTAATTTTGGCATAATGCTTTCCTTTTCAATTATCTATAATGATTTTCTCGGATCAATTGATCAGAATAAGCATAAATGCGCGAACTGATTCTCGTAAATAACCAGATATAGTTATTTTGTCAAAAAAATTAAGTCACTGTTGAGAATGCGTAAAAAAAGCCCTAAAAATAGGGCTTTTATTTATATATCGTTACAACAAATTTTGCTTAGAGACGCTTACGTTTTGCTGCCACAATTTGTGATTGACGCATACGGAAGCCTGCTTTTTGCTGTTCAGTGGTTTTGTCGATACAGTATTTGCATGATACGCCGTGTTCGTAGCTCGGAAGTTCAACTTCAGCAGGAGCCAGTGGCCAACCGCATGCGTGACATTTGATATTTTCGCCTTCTTCCATACCGTGAGTGACAGCAGTACGACCGTCAAATACGAAACATTCACCTTCCCACATGCTTTCTTCAACAGGGGTTTCTTCTAAATATTTTAAGATACCGCCTTTAAGGTGATAAACCTCATTAAAGCCTTCTTGAAGTAAAAGTGAGGTTGATTTTTCACAGCGAATACCGCCTGTACAGAACATGGCAATTTTCTTATCTTTATGCTGCTCAAGCTCTTTTTTCACGTATTCAGGGAATTCACGGAAAGTCTCAGTTTTCGGGTCAATCGCACCCTTAAATGTACCTGCTTTGTATTCATAGTCGTTACGTGTATCAATTAGGATTACGTCATCACGTGCAATTAGTTCATTCCATTCTTTAGGATCAAGATAGTGACCGACTAAATCACGTGGTTTCACTTCCACACCTAAAGTCACGATTTCTTTTTTCAGTTTGATCTTCATTTTACGGAATGGTTTATCCGCGCTATGCGATTCTTTGTATTCCATCGCATTGAAGCCTTCATTGAGAAGGAATTGATGGATGATATCTACAGATTTACGGTCACCGGCAACCGTACCGTTAATACCTTCACCTGCCACAATTAGAGTACCGCAAAGGTTGATGGTTTTTACCAAGTCTAAAAGACGTTGTTGAAGATCAGCAGGATCTTGAACTTCTTTGAATTGATAAAGTGCGGCAACAACCCAACCAGAGGTCGCTTGCTGTTCTACAGGTGCAAGCTGTTCTACAGTAGCGTTCATGGAGTACTCCAAGTGAATAAACAGGATAAAAATTAAGGCGCACATTCTACCGTGATTTGGATGAATAAGCGAGTAAAGCGATGGCTTTTAACCACACATTTGATCATAGCTTCATTTCAGTAGTTTTAGCGTGTATAGTCATGCCGAGTTGTTTTTATCCCATAAATATTGATTGAATGGAGCCGGTTTTGAGTACTGATCGTCGAATTGCCTCGTTAACCCCATGTGCAGGGCGTTGTTCTACGGTATTTGGTGATTCAGTCTGTCGTGGTTGCCGCCGCTTTAATCATGAAGTCATAAAATGGAATACTTATACGGCAGAGCAACACACGGCCATTTGGTGTCGTTTAGATGCACAGTTAGATCAAATTTTAATACCGATGTTGCCGCAAGCAGATATCATCCATGTCGAAGGCTTTGTCTTGTCTAAGCGAGTTCGCTTGCGTCCAGATGCAAGCAAAGGCCGTAAACTGTATCACGCACTCAAGCTCTGCGAAAAAAACCGTCATTTCACAGATGAAAGTGGACTCGGGATACATTACAAACAGGTACGACCGTTGTGGGATGAATTTGAGCGTCGCGTTTTGGCACTCGCCACAGCCAGCTATGATTTGGCATTCTTAAGAGCAGATGCCATTCGCTTGCATTTATTGCAAAACATGGATGAAGAGGACTAAGTCCTCTTTTTTTATGTATGAAATTTATCGTGATCTAAAAAATAAGTGAAGGAATCTCAGCGTGAATTATTCGGAGTACTTTTTATATTGTGTGGCAGTCATCGTGATGATTGCAACGCCTGGACCTGTCATGCTGTTGGTCGCAAGTGCAGGCTTACAAGGCGGCTATAAAAAGGCATTTCAAACCATTGTCGGGACGAATTTTGCTTCACTGATTTTGATCGTACTGTCGGTGTGTATTTTAAAAGGCATTTTAAATGTGAATGCGCACTGGCTCGATGGCATTAAAATACTGGGTTGTATATATATTGCTTATATTGGGTTTGATATTTTAAAAGAAGTAGCTATACAGCCCACTGCACAATCTCTGCAGTTAAAAGCAGCACAAGGGGGCTTTAAGCAAGGACTGATCGTGGGGATTTCAAATCCTAAGGATATTATTTTCTTTGCTTCATTTTTTCCGCAGTTTGTAGGAATTACTCCTCATCTTGATCTGAGTTTAATTGTGTTGACCCTGAGTTGGATCGTTTTAGATTTCGCAACTTTGTCTTTGGTGTATTTGTCTTTTCATCGATTGTCGAAATCACGCTGGTATAAAAAATTGTTGGCACTGTGTGGGCTGATTTTAGTGGTAGTTGCCATCTACGGGATCTATAGCATATTCACGGTTTAATTCTTAACTTGAAATGTGCAGTAAAAAATAAAAAAGGCTGATTCAATCAGCCTTTTTATGAATGTGTAGAGCTTTAATTAATTCGCACTAGAGATTGTGCTGTAAACGATATTGCACAATTTCGTCAATGGTGAGTACAGTCAAATGATGGGTTTGTGCATACGCTAAAACTTGTACGCCATTGGCCATTGTGCCGTCTGGGTTGGTTAATTCACACAAAACACCTGCAGGTTTTAAACCGGCCAGACGTGCCAAATCAATAGTCCCTTCAGTATGTCCGCGACGGGTCAATACGCCGCCTTCACGCGCACGTAAAGGAAAAACATGACCCGGACGGTTTAAGTCACTAGCAACAGCACCATCTTTAATTGCGGCTTTGACTGTAGTTGTTCGGTCTTTTGCTGAAACGCCAGTAGTAACACCTTCCGCAGCTTCAATGGTGACAGTAAAGGCAGTTTTAAAATGGCTAGAGTTATCAGACACCATGGGTGGAAGTTCTAAATGATTAGCCTGAGCATCGGTTAAACACAGGCAGACAATCCCTGAACCGTCACGAATCATACGTGCCATGGTTTCTACAGTCAGTGTTTCTGCAGCAACAATCAGGTCGGCTTCATTTTCACGGTCAAAATCGTCCATGACTAAAACAGGCTTGCCATGACGAATGTCTTCTAAGGCTTGCAGCATGCGCTGTTCTGCAGGTGGAAGGGCAGAAAAGAAAATTTCGGGTTGAATTAAACTAGACATTGAAACGCTCGCGTAAATTTTAGATACGGTTGAACATTTCAGGACATGTGAAATAGTGGCGTTACGATATATATTGAAAATGATCAATGATATAGAGATGTGACGTCGTCTTCTTTCATCCGGACTATACCGTCGGCTCAGGCATTGCACCTGATCTGCGAATCGCGTTTAAACGATTGGCTCGTGGGCTTTTTGCAGGGCGTTCAACCCAGCAAATTTACCACCGGTGGGGAGTTTCACCCCGCCCTGAAGCGATGTGTCTTGAGTATAGACCTGTTTGTGTGGTGATGGGGAATTATTGCGTAGAATCATTTGCAAAATTTTAGATAAGTAAAGTTATAAGATTGGATTTGTAAGCATTTTTATAAAGTGTGCCAAAGCATGCTATCGTGCCGATAAATCAACCATGATTGCATAATGATAAAAAATGACGCTTCCTCAGCATTCTCAGCAGCAGAATATAAAGCTGCATCGTTCACAGTTAGATCAAGAGTTTTCAACAGATCTGTTCCAAGATGTACAGGTCATTCGACATCTGCAAGTGATCGGTGTTGTACTGATAGCAGCCAGTTTCGTGTATTTGATCGCGGCAAACTGGTTGATGTTGCCAAAATTCATTCAATTGGCAATTCCAATGTTGCTGTTGGTACTGAGTGCTGTGACGAGTGTATATTTTGCAAGGCATGCTTGGATTCAGCAAAGTTTAGATGCTTTAAGTGCTTTGTTGCTCGGATTGAGTATGGCTGTGATTGGGCAGGTCTATCAAACAGGTGCAGACAGTTATCTGTTATTTTTAGTCTGGGCTTTGCTGCTTTTACCTTGGTTATATCGACCGAATATCGGAGTCTTTGCGTTACTGTGTTTGATCAGTCAATTGGCATTATTTTTATATTTTAAACAAAGCTATTTAATCGTTGATCATTCATGGTGGTATTTACTCTGCATGAATGTATTGACCGCAATATGTGTGACCTTGTGTTTGAAATATTATGCTGCACTGCGCTTTGTATTTGTTGCATTTATTACACTAATGTCGATGTATTGCATGTTTTTATACTGCGGAAATGGGGCAGAGCAGTATCAATGGCAATATTTAATTTTTGCATTGTTGCTTCCAATTTATCTGATTATCTATTTTTATCGACAACATCGTGCATTAGAAACCAGTTTACAAGCTGCAGGTCTCGCCGCGAGTTTCAGTATTTTGATTTTCCAATGGGCAGAACATATTTTATCTGACTCGAGTGCAGGATTGTTGGTTTTTGCCTTGCTGATATTTGCTTGGTTTGCGGTGATCAGTTGGGCACTGATGAAATTTCTGCCACAGACTAAATTTGCAGTTATTCCTTTAGCGATTGGGGCATGGTTGGCAGGCATTATTTTATCGAGCTTATTGCTGACCTATTGGAAGGCGTTTTCAATCGTCATGGGCTTAGTTTTTGTGGCTGTGGCTTGGTGGTTGATTCGACGAGCTAAAAGTATCTTTAGTCGCCAATTTGCTTACTGCTTATGGGTATGTGGCCAATCTGCGGTCTTCATACATACAGAGAGCTTGACCGATAGCATTGGGTTTATTTTAGTATTACAAATTGGCGTTATCTTGCTCTGTTTGTTTAGTCGAATGCATTGGTTTATTGTTTTTATTCAACTCATTGCAGGATATGGCCTTGCAGTGGCCACACTATTTGATGCCGATCTTTTTATGAGCGATGAACATGTCATCTTAGCTGTGATTGGATTGAATTATATTCTACTGATTTTCTTGCTCGGGAGTGCAACAGCTTGGTTGCACACGATGTATCGAAAAAGCATTGTGTTGTGGATGTTATGCATCGTATTGGCGGTTGTGGTGTTGCAGACACTGTCAAATAACGTTCTACTGTTTGAACAGACCCGACATGGCATTCTTGACCTATTTGTCTGTTATCTACTGCCTGTAGTTTGGCTTGGCCTTTACATCGCAAATCAGCAAAAACAGACGGGGCGCGAAAAATGGCTGTTACTGCTATTGGGCCTTGTGCTGATTGCGATGGGCTATTTTGAAATTTTCTTGTTATTGGTTTTATTGGCATGGGCGCAGGTCTATCAGCAATCTTTGGTTAAAGCCCTTTGCATCGTGTTGATCATTTTTAGCTTATGGATGCTGTATTACAATTTAGGGTTGAGCTTTTTACTGAAAAGTTTAACGATTTTGATCTCTGGTCTTTTGCTGCTTGGCATCACCAAAATGTTAACTGCGATACAGCATAAACAAGGGGAAGGAGCATGATGAACATACTCAATAAAAAAATGCTTCCTATTGGTTTGGCTGTACTCAGTATTCTTTTATTTGTACTGATGATTGCACGGCATGAATGGCATCTGGCAAACAGTCAGAGTATTTATGTAAAGCTGCAACCGGTCGATCCTCGCTCTTTGATTCAAGGGGATTATATGGCCTTGAATTATCAGCTCTATTTTGGTGGTCAGCCTTCTGAAGAGCAATCTGCTAATGGGCAGGCTGCCAAAGCGAACAAAGAAGAAAATGTACACCGTGACTATTTTGTAGATCAAAAAAGTATTGTGAGTTATGTGCAGCTTGATGCACAGCGTAGAGTGATTCGAACCAGTTTCAATCCAAAGTTATTAGTGCAGTATCCAAGCTCATCCACAAAACTGGTGCTCAAAAATCCTGATAATAGATTTGAGGGTTTATATCCCGCTGCAAGCAGCTTTTTGTTTGCCGAAGGCTTGGAACCGTGCTATCGCGATGCGCAATTTGCAGAGCTAAAGGTACAAGAAAATGGTCAGCCCTTATTGGTGGGTCTAGTGGGTGAAAACCTGCAGTCACTTCTGTGTGAGCAGAAGAAAGTTTGGTGGAAGGGGCCACGAAGTGAATAAAAGCGGATTATGTGATTGATCGCATAAAAAAGCCCGCAAATTTGCGGGCATTTAGAATCTTTGAATGCTTGAATTAAGCAACTTGAACTGGAATACAGTTCGCTGTGTGGTTCACTGTGTTATTTGGGTTCGCATAGACTAAACGTGGCTTATGTGCATTTGCTTCAGCTTCTGTGAAATCGCCAAAAGTTGCAATAATCATCAAATCACCAATATCTGCTTGGTGAGCAGCACCGCCATTTACAGAGATAATGCCAGAACCTTCTTCACCACGAATGGCATAAGTGGTAAAACGCTTACCATTAGTCACGTTCCACATATGAATTTCTTCATATTCACGGATACCGGCTAAATCTAGAAGAATACCGTCAATTGCACAAGAACCTTCATAATGTAATTCTGCTTGTGTAACGACGCAACGGTGGATTTTAGCTTTTAATAAACGAGATAGCATGGCTAGCGTCTCCTTGGTAGACCTAAGATCGTATCTTATGGTGGAACAATCTCTTGAATGCTGGGTGAGCAGTCAAATGCAAGCGCATTTTGCTCTGAAATCATTCAGATGGCAATAAGTATTGTTCAACAATTTGTGGAATTGTCAGTTCTATTTGTAAGCGTTGATCTGGTTCATGGCTTGCTGAATCTCACCACTTACCAACAATTTAGTACGTGATAAGGCATGTGCAATAGCATCATCCATTAAGCCTTGTTCACTACTTGGTGCTTTACCTAAGACATGGCCTGAGACACGTTCTTTAGAACCAGGATGACCAATACCAATACGTAAACGATGGAAATTTGGACCAATATGCGGGACGATATCGCGTAAACCATTATGACCACCATGACCACCGCCAGTTTTCAGGCGAATGACACCAGGGTTCATATCAAGTTCATCGTGTGCGATAAGCATTGCTTCGGGAGCAATTTGATAGAATTTGGCGAAGGGAACAACACTTTGACCAGAGAGGTTCATAAAGGTTGTAGGTAACAGTAGACGAACGTCTTGACCTTCGATATTACCACGACCACTGATGCCTTTATATTTAGGATCAGCTTTGAGTTGGATGCCATATTGTTCTGCAAGGCGTTCTACAAACCAGAAGCCTGCATTATGGCGGGTTTGGGCATACTCAGAACCTGGGTTACCCAAACCAACAATCAGTGAAAGTTTACTCACTCATTTACACCATTTAACACTTATGCGCGTTTGAAGTCAGCGTGCATAGGAGTGTTTTTAGCTGGGTGACGTTGTAAAGCTTGGATTTTAACGCTTTCAGCTTTACCGTCGATGTTGATTTCAACAATTTCTTCAAAGAAAGCGTTGTTTTCTAAAGCTTTAACAAGTTCGCGAAGTTCTAAAGTAACTGCTACAGGTTCAGCTGCACCACCGTAGATGATTGCTGGTACTTTATTTTGAAGACGAAGGCGGCGGCTCGAACCTTTCCCTTGTACTGCTTCTTCACGTGCTACTGCATTTAATACGAAGTTTGCCATGATAGACATTCCTATTTAAGTTTAATTGACTAGACCTTCGACCAGTCTAGTGATAGAAAGCCCCACCAAAAGGCAGGGCTTTTAAATTTAGCGCTATATTATAGATAAGAATCGAACATTGCGCTAATAGATTCTTCGTTGTTAATACGACGAATTGTTTCAGCAACCATACTTGCAACTGAAACTTGGCGAATCTTACCAAGAGCTTGAGCTTCTTCTGAAAGCGGAATGGTGTCTGTTACAACCAATTCGTCAATCACAGAGTTTTTCAAGTTTTCTAAAGCTTTACCAGAAAGTACTGGGTGAGTTGCGTAAGCAACAACTTTGCGAGCACCAAAAGTTTTTAGTGCGTCAGCAGCTTTACACAATGTACCTGCTGTATCCACCATATCATCAACGATGACACAGTCACGGCCTTTAACGTCACCGATCAAGTGCATTACTTGAGATTCATTCGCTTTTTGACGGCGTTTGTCGATGATCGCAAGATCGATATCACCCATTTGCTTAGCAACAGCACGCGCACGTACTACACCACCAACGTCAGGAGAAACAACCATTAAGTTGTCGTGTGACTGTTGACGAAGATCTGCTAAAAGCGCAGGAGTACCGTAGATGTTGTCTACAGGAATATCGAAGAAACCTTGGATTTGGTCAGCATGAAGGTCGATCATTACAACGCGGTCAATACCAACAGTTGTGAGCATATCTGCAACAACTTTTGCTGTAATTGGCACACGGCTTGAACGTGGACGACGATCTTGACGAGCATAACCAAAGTAAGGAATGACAGCAGTGATACGACCAGCACTTGCACGACGCAAAGCATCAGCCATAACTAAGATTTCCATAAGGTTATCGTTAGTTGGGGCACAAGTTGGTTGTACGATGAATACGTCTTTACCACGAACATTTTCAGTAATTTCGACAGCGATTTCACCGTCAGAAAATTGACCTACAGATGCAGCACCTAGAGGGATGTGAAGGTGGCTAACGACTTTTTGGGCGAATTGTGGATGTGCAGATCCACTAAAAACGACAAGATTGGGCATGAAGCACCCTTGGCGGTTGGCAAATTAGGGAATTAGATGGCAGGGGCGGCTGGATTCGAACCAACGGATGCCGAGATCAAAACCCGGTGCCTTACCACTTGGCGACGCCCCTAATGCGGCAGAACTTTAATATTTTTGCGGTATTTTGTCAAGTTGAAACAACAAAGATACTGCAAATTATGCTCTGTCTTTTTTGAAGTTAATGGCAGGGGCGGCTGGATTCGAACCAACGGATGCCGAGATCAAAACCCGGTGCCTTACCACTTGGCGACGCCCCTAAATTGATGAAATAGCGAATAAAGTAAATGGCAGGGGCGGCTGGATTCGAACCAACGGATGCCGAGATCAAAACCCGGTGCCTTACCACTTGGCGACGCCCCTAATACTTTACAGCAATTACATCTACAGGTGAAAAATGATGGCAGGGGCGGCTGGATTCGAACCAACGGATGCCGAGATCAAAACCCGGTGCCTTACCACTTGGCGACGCCCCTATATCAAACTTCAAAATGACGTAATGGTGATTCTTGTAAGCTGCGAACCAAGTAAGATTTACATGGTGCATTTTTCAATATGTCATCAATATTCATATTTTCAGTCACTTCAGTAAATACACAAGCACCTGTACCTGTAAGCTTTGCTGCACCGAACTGATCTAAGTACTGCATTGCTTCATCGACTTCGGGATATAAGCTTCGTGCCACAGGCTCAAAGTTATTTCCAAAATCAGATGGCGTTTCCTGATAGCCGCAAAATTTAGTGGGCTTTGAGTCTCTTGTCAACGTTTTTTGTGAAAAAAGCAGTTGAGTGCTGATAAAACAGTCAGGTTTCAGCACAATGTACTGTTTTTGAGCTAAATCTATGAATGTTAAGTGTTCACCGATGCCTTCAGCCCACGCATTTAGACCATGTACAAACACGGGAACATCTGCTCCAAGTTGTAAGCCGAGTTCTGCAAGGTGTTCAGTATTTAGTCCACATTTCCACAGTTGATTGAGCACGATAAGGGTGGTGGCTGCATTGGATGAACCACCACCGAGTCCTGCACCCATCGGAATATTTTTTTCAATGTGGATTTTTTGTGCAGTCAGAGCTTTAGCAATTGGTTTGAGTATTTGAGCAGCACGATAAATTAAATTTTGTTCAAGATTGACGCTGTTTAAGCCCTCAATTTGAATAAAATCTTTATCAGCAGAATTTGCAAGTGGGTGAAATTCCATCCAATCAGATAAATCGATGAGCTGAAAAATCGTCTGCAATTCGTGATATCCATTAGGACGTCGGCCAGTAATGTGCAAAAACAAATTGAGTTTTGCAGGAGAAGGTACACGAATCACAGAAGTCATAGCTCAGATTTTAGGCAAATTAACGATTTTGAATCACCATTGTAATACGGTTTTCCTGACCGGATTCAAGTGCTTGTTTTAAAATTAACTTGTTCGGTACTGTTGCCGTTTCATTATAACTCAGGTCAACTGTCCAACCATCTTCAATAATCTGTTGTGGGCGCTGCGCCGTATCGCGTTGAATTTTTGCTTGTGTGGTTGCAGGACGCGCCTGTACCCAGTCGACAAGGTGGGTAATGGGAGCTTGCCAACCGGTAGCACGTTCGAGTAATTCTTCTGGTGTTTCTGCTTCAATTAAACCGGTTTTTGCACTGTTTAACTGAACTTGACCAGGTTTACCGCTGATTTGAGTTTTTCCAACACCTAAAATACCACTCAGTTCGATATCATATTCATTACGGTCTTGAACCCAAGTAAAAAAAGCACTTCCTGACTGTTGTGGCGTGCGCACACCAATCTTACCTTGTAAGTTGAATTGATTTGCAGCAACTTCTTCAGGGCTCGGTTGAGCGGGTGTTTTAACGTATTGCTGACAACCAGTAAAAAATAAAGCGCAGCAGGTCAGGGCAGATACCCCAAATTTTGAAGATACTTGCATAAAGTCTTTCTAACTCTTTTTCATGGGTTGGGGTAACAATAACGAATGTAGTTGCTCTAATTGCGGATCATTCGGATGTTTTTGTTGGAGTTGTTGTAACAACGCGTCAAATTTATTCATATCACCTTGCATGAAGACTGATCGTGCGTAGCGAATGCCAATTTTTAAACTATTACTCAGTTCATACGCTTTGGCCAAAACAGATGCAGATGTACTAAAATCATTTTGCAAATAACAAATATAACCGAACGTATCTAAAATTGAGGCCTGCTCAGGAGCATATTCTAAGGCATGTTCGACGTATTTTCGGGCTTCATCTAAGCGTCTATTTTGTACCGCCAAGGTATAGGCATATGCATTTAAATAGGTCGGGCTATTGGGTTCAATTTCAAGTAATTGTTTTAGTAATTGGTCGAGTCTATCTTTATCTTGATGGGCGTCGAGCAGTAGAACTTCGGCATAAATGAGTTCTGGATCTTCAGGTAAGTTTCTTACCGCTTCATCAAGCAAACGGACTGCTGCTTTTTTATTGTTCATGCGTTTTAAAATATCTGCCTGAGCAAGATATAAGAAACTGGCATGTTGAGGATAATTAACCCGCTCTTGAGTTAAAAAGCGCAGTGCATCATGCAGCTTATTTTGCTGGCTAAAAATGCTGATCATATTGCGCCGTGAAACTGTATAAAGACTGCCATCAACAAGGCGATAATAGGCTTTTGCCGTTTCATAATGCTGTTTGCGTTCAGCATTTACTGCGAGATAGTAATACGCTTCATTTTGGTATTTGCTCGAATAACGTAACTCCACCAAATACTTTTCGGCTTTTTCATAAAGCTCTAAGTCAATACTGGTCAAACCTGCCATAAATAGCGGTTCTTCAGCAGATGGCCATTTCTTTAGTATATCTTCGAGTTTTTCTAGACCTAATTCTGACTGATTGATTTTAATTAAATATTTCGCTTCGGCTAAGCGAACTTCCATATTGTTGCGGTGTTTGCGGCTCGATTTTTCGAACCATTTTAAGGTTTCGTCTTCATCACCCAAAGACATGAGTAAATTGGCTTTCATTAAAATATAGCCAGTCACTTTCGGGCGTTTTTTCAGTGCTAAATTAATGGTGTCTAAGGCATCGGCAAAGGCGCCATTTTGAGCTTGTAAACCTGCGACTAAGACCAAAATAGAGGGATTGGTTTTTTCTTTGCTGGCGGTCAGTGCTTGAATCAGATAAGCGCGATCTTCCTCTGATTCAGGGGAAATACCCGCCAAAATTTGTTCTAAATCTGCATTTGGGTCAATGGTTAAAATTTTATCAAGTGTTTCGGCGGCAAGCTCATATTCATGGGCTTTCAAAGCAATATGTGATAAATAAAATAATGCTGGTACATCTTCAGGTTCTTGCACAACCCAATGTGTAGCAATATCTAAGGCTGCTTGTAAATCATTTTGCTCAATAGCAACGTTTAAAGCACGCTGTTTGACCATGGTGGATTTACTTTTGATTGCAAGCACGGTGTAATTATGAAGCGCGGTTGGGATGTCGTTATAAGCTAAGGCAAATTCTGCAATCATACTTTGTTTAATTGCATCATATCCTGAATTTGCATGGTAAACTTCTCCCACGGCCCGAATTGGGGCAGTAGAAGCCATGCTACCAACAAGTAAGAATGTGGTAGAATACTGCTTTATTGTCTGGCCGTTCAGTCGGCTATTTGTTAGACGCAATTTTTCTTGATCCAAGTAATGCTTTTTATGACGCCGATAATGCACAATAGCATAAATTTAGCGAAATGATGATCTGATATGTCTTTCTTTGCATTGGGTGTCAACCATCAAACCGCCTCTGTAGAACTGCGCGAACAGATTGCATTTAACCCTGAAAAGTTAACAGCGCTGCTTGAACAGCAAAGCCATGCACCTGAACTCAATGACATGGTGGTGGTATCTACATGTAATCGTACTGAAGTCTATGCGATGTCTGAAAATGCAGACATGGTATTGAATTGGCTTGCCCAATCAAATGGTATTGATGTAAAGCAATTGTCAAATCATGTGTATCGTTATGAAAATGCACAGGCGGTGACACACCTCATGCGTGTGGCTAGCGGCTTGGATTCGCTCATGCTTGGTGAGCCTCAAATCTTAGGTCAAGTTAAAACGGCTTTGTCCTTAGCCAAAGATGCCGAAACTGTCTCCCCAAATTTAAACCGTATTTTTGAATATGCCTTTTATGCGGCAAAACGAGTGCGTTCTGAAACAGCAGTCGGAAGTCATGCGGTATCGATGGGCTATGCTGTTGCTCAGCTCGCTTTACAGGTCTTTAGTCAACCTGAAAAATTGACGGTCATGATTGTTGCTGCTGGTGAAATGAATAGCTTGGTTGCGAAGCATTTGGCCGAAATGGGTGTGGGTAGAATTATTATCTGTAACCGTACACGTGCCCGTGCTGAAGCTTTATCCCAAGAGATTGCTCATCGTGTAGAAGTTGAAATAATTGATTTTGCAGATTTGGCAGACAATTTACATCGCGCAGATGTAATTTCAAGTTGTACTGGAAGCTTGCATCAAGTGATTTATTTTGCGGATGTCAAAGCAGCATTGAAAAAACGCCGTTATAAACAAATGTTGTTGGTCGATTTGGCGGTACCCCGTGATATTGAAGCCAAAGTTGAAAGTTTAGATGGTGTTTATTTATATGGTGTAGATGATCTGCAAACAGTCATAGAAGAAAACTTGGCTCAGCGTCGTCAGGCGGCAGTTGAAGCCGAAGTGATGGTCAATCAGCTTGCGACAGATTTAATCACACAGCAAAAAGTGAATTTGGCTGGCTCGACAATTCATGCATACCGTGAACATGGGGAGTCATTACGTCAAGAAGAGCTGGCTTTGGCCTTGAATCGTCTACAAAAGGGTGAAGATGCTGCGAAGATTATGCAAGAAATGTCGCATCGTTTAACCCAAAAACTATTGCATCCGACCTCTATCGTGCTGCGCAATGCTGCGATGGCGGAAGATCCCGCTTATTTTGAAATGATAGAACAAGATTTAGTTAATGTGGCTGAAAATCGCCGTAAACCAAAGAAATAAATAAACTTATTCATTAAATAAAGGTCATTCACAGCTTGAATTTGAAGTTAAAACTTAATCTTCAAGGAGGGTGAGCGATCTTTTTTTATCAATATCATAAATACGTTGTTTTAAATTACGCATTTCAGCAAGGCTAGAAAACTTATTCGACTTGATCTTGAGTTGTAAGAATTGATATTGCAATTTTGTCGATAAATCTGCTGCAAGTTTATCTGCCTGTTCAGGTGATGACGTATAGTCACTGATATTGGCATGCTCTAAAATATGTTGTAATTCATGATGATGCGCTGCACATGCACCGAGTACATAATAGGTCGATAACTCTGGGTCATCAGGCAATTCATCAAAAATCACATTGAAAATATTTAAAACGTGATAAAGCAAGAGATCTTGTGAAACTAAGGCGCGTAAAGGCTCAAAATGAATGTAGAGATAAGGATGATTGATTAAAATCGCAATCACATATTCTTCGGCATCAATTTTTGTACTAAAGCTCAATGATGCATCATTATTGACTTGAGGCTGCCACTTTCGGCTAAACCCTAATTTTTCACGGAAATATTGCTGTAGCAAATAACGATATGAACCACCTTTCGGCAACAGTTCAGTCAGTTGTCTCAGTTCGCCCATCACCTGACTTTTACCTTCAGGCGAAGCAACATTATGATTTTGCGTTAAATGTGCAAAAACAAACTCAGAAAGTAGCGGTGAGGTGTCCAGTAAACGTCGAAAATTTTCAATACCTTCACGGCGGATCAGTGAATCTGGGTCGTGGTCATTTGGCAAAACAAAGAATTTAAGTTCACGTCCATCATTCAGTAATGGCAGTGCAATTTCGAGCGTACGACGAGCTGCTTTTTGACCTGCGGCATCTCCATCAAATGCAATGGTAATACGGCTATTTTGCTTAAATAAAATGTTTAAATGTTCAGTATTACTGGCAGTCCCTAAAGTCGCTACAGCGCCATGAATGCCATATTGCTGTAGGGCAATGACATCCATATAACCTTCGACCATTAACCAATCTTGGGCTTTTTGTTTACGGCCTTCGTATAAACCATAAAGTAACTGATTTTTATGGAAAACTTCGGAGTCTGGAGAGTTGATGTATTTCGGTTTGATTTCATCATTTAGGGCACGACCACCAAAACCGACCACACGACCTTTCGCATCTCGAATCGGGAAAATCACCCGCTCACGCAGTAAGTCAAAGTCACGACCACTATCACTGGTGCGAATCAAACCGAGAAGTTTGAGTCCTTCGATATCTTGTGGAAAGGCTTTTTCCAGATGTTGCCAATCTTCAGGGGCATAGCCTAAGCGCCAATAGGCGATGGTGTCTGCACTGAGACCCCGTTGTTTAAAATAAGCTTGCCCAATTGGACTGAGCGGAAGTTGTTGTTCATAAAACTGTGCGACATTTTCCAGCAAGTCATATAAGTTTCCATCTTGCGGCACATCTTCAAAACCATTGGCAACTTGGTCAAAGTGAGCAAACGGATCGCTCCCATAAAAGGCTTCTTCGCTATTTTGAAACTCAGCAAATGGGTCGTGTTCGAAATTTACTGCAGCAGGAGCAGTCTGTGTTTCGCCTGTTTGGGGCGTCAGAGCTTTTGTTTCGATTGCAGGATTTTGTACAGGTTTGGGTTTAGATTCGCGCTTATATTTGAGTTTATTGGAATCGTTATTGTCTTTCGGTAGTTCAATACCTGTTTGGCTTGATAAATCCTTCATTACTTCAATAAAGTTACGGCTACCAATATCCATTAAAAAACGGATGGCATTACCATTGGCCTGACAACCAAAGCAGTGAAAATATTGTTTATCACGATAGACATGGAAAGATGGCGATTTTTCCTGATGGAATGGGCAGCATCCTGAGTAAGTGCGTCCAGTCTTTTTCAATTTCACAAATTGACCAATCACATCGACAATATCGGTGCGATCTAAAATTTGATCAATTGTATGTTGAGGAATGGCCATGCTATTTTATCTGTCTATCTATTGAATTTGGGCAGTTCGTGAAATATGTTGAAATCAGCAATGCTGTAAGTTCAGGTGGAGATGTAGTACAGCATCGACCATCGAACTATTGTATACCTTTTAATCTAACCGAATCTGTAGATCCTGAAAAGATAAAAGGGCAAGTATTCTAACTTGCCCTTTGTGAAAAATCGACCTTCGTTGCGACTATATTATTCAGCTGATTCTGACGACTCAGTTTTTTCGCTATGAGGACGATCCAATAAGCCAAAGCTTAAACGATTGGTTAAACTGCGTTTTTCTTCATCAGTTTCAACTACGTCTGTAGAGGTTTGCTCAGACATCGTCTGTGCTTCTTTACCGAAAATACCCAAAGTTGCACGGTTAAGGAAGCTGCCTTCACTACGTGCAGCACGCATATTGAGAGTACCGTCTGACTTCACAAGTTTTGGATAGTTCAGTTTAAGTACTTCAATGTATTGCTGAGACGTGGTTTTATCACCAAGTTTGTCATAACCATAGGCAACCGTCGCTAGAGCTTCTGGAACTTGTGGTGCTTGAGGATAATGTTCGATCACCCAAAGTGAACGTTCAACAGCAGCTAACCATGCTTTACGCTTCACATTAAAACGTGCCGCATTCATTTCGCTTTCAGCCAATTCTTGACTGATGAACTTCATACGTTGTGCGGCATCGACTGCATATTCGCTCGATGGGTAGCGACGGATAAAGTCGACAAAGTTTTGATAAGCCACTTTGAGATAGCTCACATCACGATGCGATTGCTTTAAAGAAGTATAGCGAAGCAAACCGTTGTAGTTTTGCTCCATGTTTGAAACACCACGCACGTAGTACGCATAATCAACTTGCGGATGTTGTGGGTTCATACGAATAAAACGGTCTGCAAGTGCAATCGCACCTTCATAGTCTTTTTGCTGAAACTTTACATACAATAGTTCAAGTTGTGCTTGCTGCGCATAGTTACCTGTAGGGTAGTAGGTCTCTAGAGCTTCAAGGTGTTTTGCTGCATCTGTATATTGGTTACGTTCAAGCGCTTTTTGTGCTTTTTCGATATAAATCTGTTCGCTTGATTGTGGACCTGTGTCGACCACTTCTTTCTTTGGATTACTGCTACAGCCTACCATTGCCGATGCAATGCCTATTGTTAGAGCAAGCATTGTCATTTTATATTTTGGTAGCGACATAAAAATTCCTCTGTTAATACGGGCAATGAGCTACAATTGAACTATTAAACCACTTTTGTCTGAATGAGCAAATGAGTCAAGCACAATCTTCCAATTCTAATTTCCCTGAAACTGATTTCAATTTACTTGAAGATTCTGAGGATGCAGATAACCATACTTCAGACTCAACTGCAACACGTTTATCGTTGCAATTTCAATTGGATGAAAGCTATTTAGGACAACGTATTGATCAGGTTTCAGCACTGGTTTGGACTGATTTTTCTCGTGAAAAGCTAAAACAGTGGCTCAAAGAGGGCCATTTGTTGGTCAATGGTAACACTGTGAAACCAAAGTACAAATGCGAAGGAACAGAGTTACTGACTTTAGACGTCGAGTTAGAAGCACAAACCCGTAGCTTACCTGAAGATATTCCACTTAATATTGTCTATGAAGATGACGATATTATGGTGATTAATAAACCTGTCGGTATGGTTGTTCATCCGGGCGCTGGAAACAGTACAGGCACATTGGTGAATGCAATTTTGCACCACTACCCAAAATCTTCAGAGTTGACCCGTGCAGGTTTGGTGCATCGTATTGATAAAGACACCTCAGGTCTGTTGGTTGTTGCGAAAAACCTCGAATCCCAATTTTCTTTAAGTAAGCAATTGGCGAAGAAATCGGTTTACCGTATTTACGATTTGATCGTATATGGCAACATTATTGCTGGCGGTACAGTGGATGAGCCAATTAAACGTCATCCTGTCGATCGCATCAAAATGGCAGTCTTGCCGGGCGGTAAAGATGCGGTGACTCACTACAATGTGAAAGAACGTTTCCAAAACTTTACCCGCGTTCAAGCACGTTTAGAAACGGGTCGTACCCATCAAATTCGTGTGCATTTTACTTATATCGGTCATGGTCTTGTGGGCGATCAAGTGTATGTACCACGTGTACGTATGCCTGCAGGCGCGTCGGTGTTATTAGATGATACTTTACGTGGCTTTAAACGTCAGGCTTTACATGCGGTTAAATTGGGTCTCGTTCATCCACGTACAGGTGAAGACATGATGTTTGAAGCACCATGGCCTGAAGACTTTAACCAATTGGTTGAAGTTTTACGTAGCGAAAACAAAGCTTATTAAGTTTTAAACTGATTTACACGCCATAGATAGAAAAGGACGGCAACATGCAATTTGTTCAGGGACTTCCACAGGGTGTTTTTGTGGGACAAACTCGAGTTCATCATGATCAGACGCAACCCGCTGAACAACCTGAACTGGCAGGATTTAATCTGGCATTGCATGTGGGAGATGATGCAGCGCGTGTGCAAAAGCACCGGATGCAATTGCTCAAAGACTTTGCTAAATATGGCGTGAATAAAATCAGCTGGATGAACCAAACGCACAGTACGCTATGCCATCGCATTGATGAACAGATCAACTTTGTTGCACCCGAAGGCGATGGTATGGTCACGCAGTCTAAACACCATGCCCTGATGATGATGACCGCAGATTGCTTACCCGTGGTTTTGGGTAATGCTGACAGGACTGAAGTTGCCAATCTGCATGCAGGTTGGAAGGGCTTGGCAAATGGTATTGTGGAAAACACCATTGCAGCCATGCACACTCAGCCAACATGGGCTTGGTTGGGGGCGGCCATTTGCCAAGAGAGTTTTGAAATTGGCGCAGAAGTCAAAGCTGCCTTTTGTTCCAAATACCCAGAACTTGAAAGTGCATTTAAAGCTGGTGTAAAGGAAGGCAAATATTATGCTGATCTTTATGCGATAGCGCGTTATATTCTTGCATTACATGGGGTTAAATCTGTAACCGGTGGCGACCAATGTACCTTTTTGCAAGCTGATGAATATTTTTCTTATCGCCGCGAAGCGAAAACAGGACGTATGGCAACATTCGTCTTTATGCTTTGAAAATGCTAAACTTGACTGAATCTATCGACTTTTAAATGTTATGTCTTTGACTGCTAAATCTCTTGCTGTTGTTTACCACAGCCCCTATGGGCACACTGCCAAAGTGGCGAATTTCATTGTACAAGGTGCAGAAAAAGCCGGTGTAAAAGTCCATCTCATGAATGTAGAGCATGTGGATTGGGATGAATTGGACAGTGCAGATGCCATCGTTTTTGGGTGCCCAACCTATATGGGCAGTATGAGTGCGGCAATGAAATTATTCATGGAGCAATCATCTAAACGCTGGTTAGCACGGACATGGCAAGGCAAGTTGGCCGCTGGTTTTACCAATGGTGGCGGCTTAAGTGGAGATAAATTGGCAGTATTGCAGCAAATCAATTTATTCGCCATGCAGCACGGTATGTTGTGGAGCGGTCTTCCATTGATGCCAACTGGACGAAGCACAACAGATTTAAATCGGATGTCGAGCTTTTTAGGTTTAATGACACAATCGGATAATGCACCTGTTGAAGTCACGCCACCTGCGGGCGATTTAGAAACCGCCATTTGGTTTGGTGAATATTTGGGGCTGTTGTTAAATAAAGTTAATTAATTTGTAAATAAATCGTTTGAACTATCATTTATAAATCTTTGAAAACCCTAGTGATGGAAATGTTACTGGGGTTTTTAATGGCCTGAAATTTGTGAAAATTGGCATTTTGTATAATTGAGTTGTGATGCGTGTCACAAATTACCATTCATTTACGCCAACGCTATTGATTTAATCTTCTCATAAATTTCACTCGGGATGAGTGACGAATATTAAAAAGGATTAAATAATAGTAATGGCATTGACCTTATGTGTTTCTGACGTTGTTTTTGCAGCAGAAGGCTTGGTGGGATTAGCCGATGAAGAATTGTCTGCCATCAATGGTGCGGCATTGATGAATATGTCCTATACCGACCCTATTTTAGTCAACCAACAAATGGTCGATGAAAATATTGGTTTCTACAAACTCAGTTTAGATGCCGTCATGGATTTGAACGTCAATGTCAAAAGTTTGCAACTCGGCTGTGGTGGGGTAAATGGGTCAAATGGCTGTGATATTGATATTCGTCATCTAGCGCTGAGTGGTAATGTAACGTTGACCGATGCCAATGGTAATCCCGTCTTTAATGGTGATCGAGCGTCAACAAGTGCCAAACTAAAAAATCCATTTATTGAATTTGCAATTAAAAACCCTAAACAAACCGCTTTACGCGAAGTTAAAGGCTTTCGTGTCAGTGCTGAATCTATTACGGGTTTATTGACCACAGGTATTCAAAATACAGGTGCGTCAACAGACGGGATTAAGTCACTGAGTGGTTATATGAAAATTGCACCGACCACAGGAACAGCAAAGACCCAAGCAGCGCTCTTTGGTGATAGTAGCAGCGAGATTTTATCGGGGAACTTGGTGATTAACACGATTTGGAACAATGATCGTAGCTTTGTCAGCCAACCTGAAAATAGTCAAGGATTAAAAATTCCTTCAATGAATGTGCCGTTTACCGTTCCTGAAATTACGATTAATGGAAAACGACAAACTCAAGCCATTGCCAAAAATATCAGTGCGACTGTGCCATCGATTCAGCTCAATCGAGATAGCGGTAGCATGCAAGTCAAACTTGACCGCAATTTGTTATGGGTTGAAGGGGCGCAGTTCTTTATGGATTCAGGTTCGTCAATTGATGATTTGAAAATGAACATTACCTTTGAGCAAGCCTTAAATATGATTCATAACATTCCATTAAATGGCACAGCCGGTTATTTATCGCTTCAATCTCAAGATATCAGTTGGCCAGATGCCAATGCAGATGATATTGCACGTACAGGTTGGTGGATGTCATTTAAAGACCCGATCAATATTGGTAAATTAAATCCAACATCTGAAGTAGATATTTCAGGCGTCTTGCCACAAGTTGCAGAAAAAGTATCGCAAATTTTAACCAATGAACCGATTTATATTCCGTTAGGTTCTGCTGTTGGTGCTGCATTTGGTTTACCGATTTATAAAAATGTCGGTTCAATTAACCTCAGCAATGCTAGTGCGGCCAATTTAACTTTAAAAAATCAAGTCTTGGTGAACCAGAAAGTTCGGACCAACTGTTTTGGTGGGTTGAAATTCTGCTAAATGTGCAATGTATCAATAAAAAAACCTCCAAGATGGAGGTTTTTCTATTGAACTTATTTATGAAAAATACGGGCTTTATCGCGCTGCCAATCACGGTCTTTTTCCGTTGCACGCTTGTCGTGAAGCTGTTTACCTTTTACTAGTGCAATTTCAAGTTTGGCATGAGGACCTTTCCAGTAACATGCCAAAGGCACACATGAATAACCTTTTTGGTTAATTGCACCTTGTAGTTTTTCAATTTCACGGCGGTTCAGCAATAATTTACGAGTACGTGTTGCTTCAGGCACTACATGTGTCGAAGCACTCAGTAAAGGTTGCACTTGAGCGCCGAATAAAAATGCTTCACCATTTTTAAACGTAATATAGCTCTCTACGATAGTCATTCGACCCGCACGCATTGATTTGACTTCCCAGCCTTGTAATGAAAGGCCCGCTTCAAATTTTTCTTCAATGAAATAATCGTGACGCGCACGCTTATTTAGGGCAATCGTACTGCTACTATTTTTTTTAACTACTGCTTTCGTCATAATCAAAAACTTCCAAACTTAGCACTATTGTACCCGAACTTTGAATAAGATGAAGTTTTTAAATTTACAAGCTGACTTCACCTATAAATCAAGATTTTGTTAAAATACCCATCTACAAAATAACAGAGTACAACTGGATGTCTAAAACTCGTGTAATTTATCCGGGCACATTCGATCCAATTACTAATGGTCATATCGATTTAGTGACACGTGCATCACGCATGTTTGACGAAGTTGTCGTGGCAATTGCAATTGGACATCACAAAAACCCTGTGTTTAGTCTGGAAGAACGTGTTGCACTAGCGCAAGAGTCTTTAAGTCATTTGTCAAATGTTGAGTTTGTAGGTTTTGATGGGCTGTTGGTCAACTTCTTTAACGAGCAAAAAGCAACAGCCGTGTTACGTGGTTTACGTGCAGTTTCAGATTTTGAATATGAATTTCAATTGGCAAATATGAATCGCCGTTTGGACAGTAAATTTGAAGCCGTGTTCTTAACCCCATCAGAGCAATATTCGTTTATTTCATCTACGCTCGTGCGTGAAATTGCACGTTTAAATGGTGATGTCACTCAGTTTGTACCACAAGCTGTTGTGGAAGCCTTTAAGCGTAAACAACAGCAAGGTTGGTAGAGTGTCTTTATATATCACTGATGAATGCATCAACTGCGATGTCTGTGAACCTGTATGCCCCAATGAGGCGATTTTCATGGGGGAACTCATTTATGAGATTAACCCTGATTTGTGTACGGAATGCGTTGGGCATCACGATAAACCGCAATGTCAGTTGTTCTGTCCAGTGGATTGTATTCCATTGGATCCGGCACATCCTGAAACTCAGGAACAGCTTCAACAAAAGTACGAAAAACTAACTGCTCAAAAAACATCAAGCAATTAGTTGTCAGATTTGTTAGAATGCGCCCCGAAGTGAACCAGACGATCGCTGCTGTGTATAGGTCTCCGTGACTAAAGCAGGGGAGGAAAGTCCGGGCTTCATAGGGCAAGGTGCCAGGTAACGCCTGGGCGGTGTGAGCCGACGGAAAGTGCAGCAGAGAGTAGACCGCCTTCATTATGGTTTCGAGCAATCGAAATCGGAGGTAAGGGTGAAAGGGTGCGGTAAGAGCGCACCGCGTGTCTGGTAACAGTTCACGGCATGGTAAACCCCACCGGAAGCAAGACCAAATAGGGATCCTTTAGGCATGGCCCATGCTGGATCCGGGTAGGTCGCTTGAGCGTATGAGTGATTGTACGCCTAGAGGAATGATCGTCCTCGACAGAACCCGGCTTATCGGTTCACTTCAACAAATTTTGATCAAATACGCGCATTATGGGCTTGACGATATTTAAATATCCTTCCATAATGCGCGCACAGTTTAAGGCTATGTAGCTCAGTTGGTTAGAGCACCGCACTCATAATGCGGGGGTCACAAGTTCAAGTCTCGTCATAGCCACCATATTCAAAAAAAGACCACTCCGATTGAGTGGTCTTTTTTTTGTTTTGATGTTTTAAAATCGAAAGTTTTATCATCATAAATGATGTTGTGCAGTAATATCAGAAGCGCTATTTGATTCAAATAAAAGAACGATACGCGGTAAGGTCATCCGCAAGTGTTTGAGATAAGACTATATCTATTCAAAAATGTTTTTGCGATACTTTGAATAATTTGACGCTAGTGAACGAGTTTTGTCGGTGAGGTGCATTGCACCGCAAGATGGTTTCCTTGCGAAGCACGCTTCTCATTTTGCCGAATGAGAAACAACGTTTCGTAAGAGTACCTCCAGCTGAAGGCTAATCCCTTTATTTAAACCCTATGTAAGACTCCGTCGAATAGGCTTAAAAATCATTTTTAAAATATGTCATTATTTTAAGGGCGTAACATCAGATCTTAAATATTATCGATAGACAAAACGACGCATACCTGCACGTAAGGCAAATGCGCCATGCATATATACGCCACCTAGCCAATACGGCACATTATAAATATCTTCATGGCGATATTTAACTAAAGCAAACTGAGCCAATAGTCCTTCAAAGAACATACCACCAAAAGCAAGCATGATGGCTAATATCAGTAGCCATGTACGCTCATAGCTAAATAACCAGCGAATAAAAAAGCTAATGTAAAAAATCCAACAAAGTGCTTCGGGATGAAAATTGCCAAATCCGCTGAGTATGTAGACGATGGCAAATAGTATTAGGCTCTCGACGAGTGGCGCACTACCGTCATGATGGCAACTGAGCTGAGTCATCACATAATGTTTAAGTCGTTGTGTAAGTTGAATATAGCTAAATGCCATGAAGGCAAAGGCAATAAAAAAGCCGGGGAATACCCACCAAGCCTGATGGAAAAATAATGGGTTGGGATAACTAAGCGTCTGGGTATAGACATGAATCGCATCGCAAAAAGTTGCGACGACTGCTGCCAGCAGGGCAAGTATAAATATGCCTGAGAATTGAGTGGTTCTCGTCATCATTCATCCTGAAAAGTGGGTCTTTTTATTTTATGTGTTCTTTATAGTCTTTATTTGGGGAAAAGGCTATGACAAGTTACGAGATGCTCATGGGTTAAATGTTAATTTATAGCGCTACTGCTATACTCAATACATAGTTAACTTGATGAATATAAATAGAAATGATAGATAACCAATTGAACTGGGCTAAAGATAATTTTGAGAATATTGAAACTGCATGGGAAGGTGATCTTTGGCATCGCCGTCGTTTAGGAGAGCAGCTTACAAGTTATGTTGATCGCTTAAACTGCGGTGCTGTCCTTACTTTGGATGCACGATGGGGTGAGGGTAAAACGTGGTTTGTTCGTAACTGGGCGAAACATTTAGATGATACTCAGCATAACGTGATTTATTTGGATGCGTTTGCAAATGATTATTTGGAAGATCCTTTTTTAACGATTGCCGCTGAAATAAGTCAAACTTTTAAAGAATCAGAAGAAATTGATGATGATGAAATTAAAGATTTTAATGCTAAGACTGCTTCAGTTTTAATATCGTTGGCGGCTGTTATTCCAATGATTGCGGCTAAAGCGGGGATGCATTGGATTGGCTTAGGTGGAGCTGGAGAAGCATTTAAAGAGGTATATGAAGAAGGAAAAGCGTTGTATGACACAGCAAGTGAGGAAATAGCTGCAAAAGTTAAGGAGAAAATCGAAAAGAAAATAGAGAATCATCAAGTTGAGAAACAAACAATTCATGACTTAAGAAAGAACTTGCTGAATTAGCTGGAAAATTAGATAAACCTTTAGTTTTTATTATTGATGAGTTAGATCAGAGGTGGTCCCACTTGTTTGAACAACTAAAAGCGTATTTATAAGTGATATTCCGCTCTAGTTAAGCCACCTTGTTTTGTTGGGGTAGCTGATCATAGTAAAACTCATTTGGTGTCATTTTGTCTAG